>CAZUFQ010000811.1:0-3528 GCA_964618735.1 uncultured Enterobacteriaceae bacterium | reverse complement strand
GGGAGGGACAGCCAAGGACGAAGGTCCGGATCGGGCTTGCTCTAGCCCCCAAAGAGGTCCATGGTCGCCGTATGCACACAGCTACTCGCGGTCAAGGACAAACGGCGATCACGTTTTACACGCCGGTGGCAGATTATACAGCTCACACGCTTGTTCGTGTAAGGATCATCACAGGGGTAAGACACCAAATTCGCGCGCACCTGGCCTCACTTGGTCATCCGATCGTTGGCGACGTCTTATACGGCGTGCAAAACGCTCAAGGAACATCGCCAACGCGCCTCTGCCTCCACGCAGAAACACTGACGTTTCGCCATCCGGCGACAGGTCAAAAGATGAAGATTTCTAGCAACCTCCCTGAAGACTTTGTTGCCGTATTGACGCGATTAGGCAAGGCAATCCCTAGCAACTCCTAGCACACAGACAGATGGCAGGAATAATCAGGCTGCAGTTTTTCCTTTAGCTTTGGCGCATGGTTCGCATAAATTATAGACGTTATTGGGATCTTCGACTAAACCTTCGTCAAGATTGTGAGCAATCTTCTTGCATTCGGCGCAAATGAAATAGATGCCTTCGATCGTCTTATTGATGCGCTCACGATTCAGCACTCGCCCTTTCAGCTTCTCGATCCGAATCCCAAGCAGCTCCTCGTAGCGCTTTTTGATTTTTCTCCGTCCCGCTTCGTCTTTTGGTAGTTCTTCTTCGTCTCCCACTTCTTCGGAATGCTCATCTTCATCAAAGAGGTTGACGTTCTTTTTCACCTTCTCCTTTTTACTCGTCCTCGGCATAGATAGGCGCCCTCCTCTAGTGGGTTGGCAAGGTGTGGTCAGTATTTTTCTCGCAGACCCAGAAAAATCCTTTCTGACCATAGCCAGCAAATTGCATGACTTTCATTTCCGCTCCCGCGCCGCAGGTCGGACACAAGCGTTTTACACGTAGAGCATCGGACTTTTGAGCAGTTTTTGCTTTTTCTGCCACAACATTTCCTCCGTGATTTTTGGTATAAAAAAGAATACCGGCAGAAGAGGCCGGCTAGAATTAGAGTATGGGATGGCTGATATCCTTGTCAAGGGTTCTTGTTGCCCTGGAGACAGCATGGTACGGTGCCGCGCAGTGCAAGTCAAACTTTTACCACAGAACAAAATTGTCACTTTCCCTGACAGTATGCGCGTCCTTGTCCTCCTCAGAAAACTTTCGCTCACGCCAGAAACGGTCATGGTTATTCGCGGAGATCGTCTTCTGACAGAAGACGAAGTGATCCGCGTTGACGATGAGATCGAGGTGCGCTCTGTTATTTCAGGTGGTGTATGAAATGCACTCGCTGCCGCGCACCAGCGGAGATCAATCTGCGGTCACATCATTCGGCTTTCTGTCGTCCCTGTTTTATTTTGTATTTTCAACGGCAGGTCGAACGCACCATCAAACGCGACCTCATGTTCACTCCGGAAGAGCGGGTTCTCGTCGCCGTCTCCGGCGGCAAAGATAGTCTTGCGTTATGGGATGTGTTGATCACGCAGGGATATCAAACTGCTGGGTTGTACCTCGACCAAGGCATCGGCGAGTATTCCATTCATTCTTGCGAGAAAGTTGAACAGTTCGCCACGCTTCACAATGTACCGCTGCAAATCGTCTCCTTAGAAATAGAAGCCGTGTCAGTGCCGACGGCGGCGCAGTTTACGAATCGTGTCCCTTGTGCGGCATGCGGTCTGATGAAGCGACACTTTTTCGACCAGTACGCGATCGACGGCGGCTTTCCCGTGCTGGCGACGGGCCACAACCTAGATGACGAAGCAGCACGATTGCTCGGCAACGTGCTGCACTGGCAAACCGAATATCTCGCGCGAGAGAAGCCCGTCTTAGAGCCGACCCATGCTCGGTTCGTTCGCAAAGTCCGCCCCCTCTACCGCACGAGTGAACTGGAAACTGCGGTCTACGCTTTCTTTCGCGGCATTGATTACATCATTGAAGAGTGCCCCAATAGCGGCGGCGCCACACAACTCTTCTACAAAGACATATTGAATAAACTGGAAACGCAAATGCCCGGGACGAAATTAACCTTTGTCCAGGAGTTTGTGCGTTCAGCGCAACCGCTCTTTGTGGCGCCAGACGGAACTCCGCCCCGAGAGTGCGAAGTCTGCGGCATGCCTTCGTTCGCTCCAGTGTGTTCCTTTTGTAGACTTGTGCAAGAAGTCGAACGCAAACGGGAAAAACACATTGCGCCATTGCGCCATTGAGCCACCGGGAGATGGCGCGTTATTCACTATGCGTTCTCAATGACCTGATGTACTCATTCGCCCATACCTTTGTCTATTCCTGAAAGTCTCATACCACACATGTCAGAGTCAAACCACGCTCTCCTTCGTCCCGGAGAAGATGTCCTTTTCGTTGACAACAAAGACCGCGAATACCTCCGCACCCTCAAGCCGGGACGGCGGATTTCTCTCCATAAAGGCTCCTTCCAAGCAGAGCAGATCATCGGCCTGCCTGAAGGCAGCTTAGTATACACGCCGAACAATGAACCGTTCCGCATCTTCCGCCCTACGTACGCCCACCTCATTCCCAACCTTCCCCGCAAAGCACAAGTGATTTATCCGAAAGACACGGCGGTCATGCTGCTGTGGGGCGATATCTTTCCCGGCGCTTCAGTCGTGGAAATTGGCTCCGGTCCCGGGGCCTTAACAATCGCTCTGCTCCGCGCGATCGGTCCAACTGGAAGACTTATCACAGTTGAGATCAGGGAAGATCATTGTGAGATGGCGCGCGGGAATGTGGCGCGCTTCTTCGGCGAGGCCCCGAACTGGTCTCTGCAACTGACTGACGCTTACGAAGGATTTACCGCGCAAGATATTGACCGCATCCTCATCGACCTTCCAGAACCCTGGCGCATTCTGCCGCACGCGGCCAAAGCCTTACGCTATGGCGGCGTCTTAGTGGGGTATATTCCCACGGTTGTCCAAGTAAAGTCGCTCGTAGACGAACTCCGCGCCCATCCAGGTTTCGACGGCATTGAAGTCATGGAAAACCTCCATCGATACTGGCATGTCAAAGACCTGTCCGTACGCCCCGAGCATCGTATGGTCGCCCATACTGGCTTTATCATCATTGCCCGTCGGGTTCCGGAAGAGGTTGCGATTCCACCGCTGCCCCGTGAGCCCAAAACCACAGAAGAGCAAGAACCCGAAGTCTCCGAGGCCGCAACAACGGATAGCGAATTCCCAGAAGCGGACTCCTGAAGTCGCCAGGGCAAAACCCTCCCCTCCTCATAGGAGCAGCTCCAAGGTTATGCTCCTATGCATAAGATAAGGGGGACGACTTTCTCCCTTGATCTGCTATCGTAAGCAGCCATGCAGCGCCGTATCATCCATCTCGACATGGACGCATTTTACGCGGCGATTGAGCAGCGGGATTTTCCCGAGCTGCGGGGGAAACCTCTGATTGTCGGCGGCAACAGCGCCGGGGGCGTGGTAGCTACCGCCCCCTATGAAGCCCGTCCCTATGGCGTGCGCTCCGCTATGCCGATGGCGCAAGCGC
>CAZUFQ010000810.1:0-3551 GCA_964618735.1 uncultured Enterobacteriaceae bacterium | reverse complement strand
ACCAAGCGGCCATCGCGCTCGCCAACGAAATGGTCGGTGGCGCCCAGGCGTTGTTTGACTCAGCCGTGAATTATACGAAGCTGCGAGTTCAGTTCGGGCGGACGATAGGCTCGTTTCAGGCGATCAAACACAAGTGCGCCGACATGTTACTTGAGATGGAACTGGCCAAGTCTGCCGCCTACTACGCCGCGCAAGCCGCCGCGGCTGACGACCCGGAGTGGCCCGCGCTGGCGTGTTTAGCCAAAGCCGCCGCCTCGGAAATGTACCTGCGTATCGCGGTCGACTGTATTCAGCTTCACGGTGGCATCGGGTTTACCTGGGATAACGACACGCATCTCTGGTTCAAGCGCGCCAAAAGCTCAGAAGTCTTTCTCGGCCAGCCGCATTACCATCGGGAGCTCTTACTGCAGCGCTGGGGAGTGTGAATAATGAGTAAGATCAACGAAGCCGACGTACGAGTGGAAGTCCGAACGTGGCTCGCGGCCAACTGGGACCCGGAGATGTCTTTGGTGGCGTGGCGTAACAAGCTTGTTGACTCGGGCTGGGGCATGCCGCAATGGCCTGAAGCGTGGTACGGCCGGGGTTTACCGCTGGGCCTCGTGCGGGCGGTGGAAGAGGAATTCGCGAGCATCGGCGCCGTAGGGGTTGCGAAATCCGGAGTGAGACTGCTGGCGGCGGCCACACTTCTTGAGCATGGAACGGATCGGCAGAAAGAGAAGTTTCTGCGCCGCATTCTTACCGGGGAAGACACCTGGTGCCAGCTCTTCAGCGAGCCGGGTAGCGGCTCAGACCTCGCCGGCGCCACCACCCGGGCGGATTTGCACGGCGACTATTGGCTTGTCAACGGCCAAAAAGTCTGGACCACGAGTGCTCATCATGCCAATCACGGCTTGTTGCTTGCCCGCACGGATTGGGATGCGCCCAAGCACGAGGGGTTGTCGTATTTTGTGATCGACATAAAGCAACCGGGCGTAGAGGTGCAACCGCTCAAACAGATGAATGGCCACGCGTCATTTAACCAGGTGTTTTTCACCGATGCGCAAGTGCCGGCGGAGAACTTAGTCGGACGGATCGGCGAAGGCTGGAAGGTGGCGGTGACCACGCTCGCCCACGAGCGCCGTGGGGCTGACGGCCTGAACTCCCCATCGAAGCGGGGAGCGCGCACGGGACGGATTTACGAGGAAGAACGGAGAGAACTGGAAACAGCCAATCAACCCTACAAGTGGTATCCGCAGCGCGCCGGGCGCGCCGATCTCGTCCTTGACCGCGCCAAAGAAACCGGCGCGAACCGGGATCCTCATGTGCGACAGGAGATCGCCAAGCTGATGATCATGGCAAAGTCGGCTGAGTGGACCGCACGCCGCGCCCGCGCCGCGCAACAACAGGGACGCCCGCAGGGACCAGAGGGCTCGCTCGGCAAGCTCGCGGCTAGCAATGTGGCCCGGGCTGCGGCGCACGTACACACGTTGGTGACCGGCGCGGACGCGCTACTCACCGGAACCGGGAGCCCTCGTGACGGGATCATCGCTGAGATTTTGGTGTCGGTGCCCGCCATTTCCATCGCTGGAGGCACGGACGAGATTCAGCGCAACATCATTGCTGAGCGTGTGCTGGACCTACCAAAGGAGCCACGGTTCGACACCGGTCCGTTCCGGACGGTGCGCAGGAACTAGCTGAGGTCGCAGCGGCTGCGGTGAGAACATCCGTGCGACCTTCTGCCGTGCATCAGTCGGCGATGCGTCGTTGCAAATCTCCTGGGAAGGCCCAGCGATTTCTTGTGGCCCATGATCATAGCAACACTCTTTTTTGTTGTGGCCGACCCTTCATAAAAGTCACTCATTATCGGGTGATGCGTGAGCCGCGTTCGCGATATAGCGCGAAGCAGCGGGGCTTGCGAAGGCTGCGTCATGGTAACGTGTAGTGACATCAACCAGGGCCATTTCGTTCTTTCCCAATCAACGTGACAAAGTTAAGCCCATAACCCCAATATTCTGGGGAAGATTACGATTCCACCCCCGAGAGTGAGCACAGCTATGAGGCAAGCATTAGTGATTGGCGGCACGGGACCGACCGGACACTTCATCGTCAATGGCTTAATCGCGCGCGGCTTTACCGTCTCTATGTTGCACACCGGCCAGCATGAAGTGGACGAGATTCCCTCGACAGTGACCCACATTCATACTAATCCCTTCGATGACCGCGCCTTGCGCGAGGCGCTGGGCAGCGCCCAGTTTGAGCTGACTATCGCCATGTACGGTCGGTTGCGGCGCATCGCAGAAATCATGGTTGGCCGCACCGAGCGGTTCATTTCTGTCGGTGGCGGCCCAGCCTACCGGGGCTATATGAATGCGGACACGTGCTATCCCCCAGGCCTCCCTGTCCCGACCGCCGAGGCAGCGCCCAAAGCCGTGACGGAAGCCGAAGATGGTAAGGGCTATCGCGTCTACCGCACGGAGGCCGTGGTCTTTCACTACCATCCTACCGCTACCCATTTCCGCTATCCACAAATCTACGGAGCCTATCAAATCACGCCGCGCGAATGGCCGATTGTACGGCGGATCTTGGACCAGCGACCGTTCATCATCCTGCCGGACGATGGGTTGACGCTCAATCATAGTGGGGCGGCGGCGAACATGGCGCACGCCCTGCTGCTGGCGGTAGATTACCCGCAGGTAGCGGCTGGGCAGGTGTACAATTGTGGAGACGAGCACGTCCTCACGCTCAAACAGGTTGTGCAACTCTGCGCGCACGCATTGCATTATGACTGGGAAATCATTGCGATGCCCTACGAGTTGGCCGTAAGCGCCAGACCCTTAATCGCACAACCGTGGACAACCCACCGAGTCTTTGATCTCAGCAAAATTAAAGCGGAGCTTGGGTATCACGACATCGTTTCACCGGTTGAGGCCATACAGCAGGCTGCGGTCTGGTTGAGCCAGCATCCGTTGGAACGTGGGGGAAAAAACGAGCGCATGCTGCAAGATCCCTTCGACTATACCGCAGAAGATCGGCTCGTCGCCGCTTGGAAACAGGCGCTTGGAACGATTCCCAAGGATCTGTTTCGACGTGAGCCCGGTTATACCGTAGCCTATAGTGGACCTGGTGGTTCGTCACGCAAGACTGATTGGTAGGCAACGCGATTCGGCCTGCGTGAACAGGTTGGGGGAAAGATAAAGGCCTGGACTGGAAAACCACAAACGGACGGCGGGAGTGTTATCTTGGTAATGCTGCACTTTTAGTGAGATAGTCACACACCCACAGCACGACAAATCCCGCACCGTGAGATGCGCTCGTCAAAGGTCACTACTTTCCCCTAAGGTGCGAGATTCCATAAAAACAGTTATGGAAATCTTTCCCTAACTGGTCTGTTGAGCCCCGCTACCGCATTGTGAGAAAACATTGTACAGTGCGTGGCCAAGGAGGGCCAGCCAACTGGTAAAGTCGATGGGTGGCTGGTGAATCGACATGGCTAAAGCACAAGCGGTCGTCCAGGTCGGTGACAAACAATTCGAGATGCAGCAGTTTGACGTGCCGCGTATCGGTCCTGACGA
>CAZUFQ010000809.1:0-3558 GCA_964618735.1 uncultured Enterobacteriaceae bacterium | reverse complement strand
GTCAGGCACACTGTGCACCTTAGACGCAAGCCCAAATCCAACGGTCGGTGCCGGTGCCACGTGTCTTAGGCCAGATTCAACTGCGGCTGGAAGCCATTGCGACCGGGAGGAAGCGCGATTGGCGCGGGGACATTTCCTGTTCCCGTGTGCAAGTCGGGCGCAAACGTCTCACCAATGCCATGTAGTGCGCCTCCACCCTGCGGGACAGCAATTCCGGAGCCCGATGTCGTTGATGATTTCTTACTCATTGTTCTCTCCTGGGTCGGCCACCTCGGCGGGCAGGCCGCCAGTCGGCGTATTTTTTCTTGTATTCCTCGCCAGAGACTGGTGAACTCGTGCAGCGGTATACCGGGAATATAGGAAGAGCGGCGTCTCAAGACGTAAAGAAACGGTAAAGTTTCGGTGAGGTTGTGGTAAGGGTTCGCATAACTCCCCCGCGTCAGCAGCGTCAGGAATCGGCGCGCTCTAGGTGCGCGCCGATATGTTGCCAGGTAAGGAGGTCAAAAGGATCGCGTCCTATCTGACGAGATTCGCGCGTTACTCGGCAGGCAGGGCGCTGATTGAGCCAGCATTCGGATCTCGCACGAGCACTGAGGCGCGGTACTGCGCCCGGCCGCCCTCTACGATGAACCTGCAGTAGCGGGGTTCGTCGCTTGCGGGGACTGTTACGACCCGTTCCTCTCCTGGGTTCAGGATGACGTCGGCAAATCCTTTGAGATCGCCCATTCGGTTTAACGACTCGATCCGGGCTGCTCGTGTTTTATTGCTGACGTTCACGAGATAGCAATCCAGTTGATTCTCCCCCTCGGGAACCAGGGGAGGCGTAAAGAGGGTTGCTGCTTGGGCGATGCCAGTCGCGAGGATTAACACAAGCAGTGAGGTAGATGTCAAAAGTTCTTTTGTTCTCATGATATTCTCCTTTGTTATTTTGACAGAGTTAACTTGCTGTAGGATTGGCGTCGTCTTTTTCCAGGAAGACCGTAGTGCTGACGCTGCCATCTGGAATGACGAGCACGGGACCGAGCTGCCTACTCTCATTCTTTTTTTCAACATTGTATCAATATAGTATGTGGCGTACTCCTTTCTCGTGGCGGCCTTCTCAGAAATCTTCCTCCACCCGACCGCGGATGTCCGTCAGTATCTGCGTAATGAAGGTGAGTAAGTCGTCCAACGCATGAAAATGTGTAGATTGGCCTGAGCGCACATGCTCCACCCGTCCGTTCCATTGACCTCCCATGACGCCCGCTTCGGCGGCGAACTGTATGACAAACGCGCTGCGAATGGGAAATGCAGAGAGGTCCTGCGTTAACGTTTTGCCCGCGCGTGTTAGCTGTGGTAGGACTGAATTGTTTTTCATGTGCGTCACATCCTGTTGTGAGGAATATAGGGAGACGCTGCACGGAAGACTTAAAGAAGTGGTAAAGCTTTGGTGAGATTGTGGTGAGAATTATGCTCCACTGGTAAAGGAGCGGTAAACGCTATGTCTTTTGATCAATCCTATCGCTTCGGCCCATTTCATGTAGATCCTGCGAACGCGCGGCTCATGCGCGGAACGGAATCCATTCCTCTTACGCCGAAAGCCTTTGCTGTATTGCACTATTTGATAGAACACCAGGGACAACTGGTGAATAAAGATGAATTCTTGGCGGCGGCATGGCCGGAGACGGTAGTGAGCGCCGGAGTGCTGAAGGTGACTATTCTTGAGTTGCGCAAGGCGTTGGGAGACGTCGCCAAGACTCCACGATTCATCGAGACCGTGCATCGGCGGGGCTATCGCTTTCTCCCTAGTGTAACTACGACCTCGCCAGTGCAAACTTCAACGTCTAACGTTCAACGGCGCCGCTCCGAATCAAGCTCATCAATCCCTCGACCCTCAGCATCTAACACTCAACCCTCCATCCTAGTCGGCCGTGACTCTGAACTCGCGCGAATGCGCGAATGGCTAGATAAGGCATTGAAAGGGACGCGGCAAATCGTGTTCGTGACAGGCGAGGCGGGAATTGGCAAGACCACGCTGGTGGAGGCGTTTCTTGCAGGCATTGGGCAACAAGGGACAGGTAAGGGGAAAGAAGAACTTCATAAGGAGTCCCCCTCGATGCCCGATGCCCGATCACCATTGCCTTTTGTCTGGCTTGGTCGGGGACAATGCATAGAACACTACGGCGCGGGCGAAGCCTACCTGCCGGTGCTAGAAGCGTTGAGTCGCTTATGTCGTGGACCTGCAGGCGAACGTCTCGTACCTGTGCTGCATCAATATGCGCCAATGTGGCTGATGCAGATGCCCTGGCTCTTGAGCGCTGTCGAGCGGGAGACATTGACCCGTGAACTTCTCGGGGCGACACGAGAGCGTATGCTGCGGGAAATGGCCGACACTCTTGAAGTTGTGACGAGCGAGACGCCGCTGGTGTTGGTGCTCGAAGACTTGCATTGGAGCGACTATTCTACGCTCGATCTGCTGACGGCTATTGCTCGGCGCTCAGCGGCGGCGCGGCTGCTGGTGATTGGCACGTATCGACCTGTTGATGTCATTGTTAGTGGTCATCCATTGAAAGCGCTTGTACAGGAATTACTCGCCCATCAGCAGTGCGGAGAACTGCCGCTGGAACTTCTCAACAGCACTGCGATAGAAGCCTATCTTGCGCGAAGCTTCCCAAAAGAAACCGCCGATGCGTCGTCGTTCAGCCGTCTGGCGCAGGCGCTGCATCAACGTACGAGCGGCAATCCGCTGTTTCTGGTCAACGTGGTGAAGGAGATTTCCGTCCGCGGCGAGAATGGGAAGCGCGAAAGCGACTGGCCTGTGGAGGCGCAGATTACGGATGTTGCCCGCAGCGTGCCTGACAGTATTCGTCAGATAATCGAGCGACAAAGCGAACGGCTGACGACCGATGAACAACGGCTCTTAGAAGGGGCGAGCGTGGTTGGCGTGGACCCGTCCGCGGCCAGCATCGAGGTGGCGCGCGGGCATGCACGGCGCGCGGGTTTCTCCATCGACTTCCGAGTAGGCTTTGCCGAGAAGATCGGCTTCAGGGAGGAATTCGACATCGTCTTCGCCGTGGACGTGCTGGAGCACGTCGAGGACTTGGCCGCCTCCATCGACGCCTGTGCCCGGGCTCTCAAGCCCGGCGGCTTCTTCGGATTCCTCACCCACAACCAGACCCTAGAGGCCTTCACCTTCATGATCTGGGAGCAGGAGTACCAGCGAAGGGTGATGCCGAAAGGGGCGCACGACTTCCACAAGTTCATCACTCCCCAGTCCCTGCGGGGGCTGCTGGAGCAAGCGGGGATGGAGGATTTTGAAGTCCGCGGGCTCACGCGCTCGGGAAGCGGCGAGTCGTATTCGATCCAGGTCTCCGACGATATCTCCATCAGCTACCTCGGCTGCGCGCGGAAGCGGCGCGGTGCCTGAGGCCTGCGGGCCCGGCCAGGGATCGCCGTTCCGCTTCGTGGATCGGCTCCTGGAGCGGGACCCCTGCAGACGCTGCCTTACCTCCAAGAGGGTCCCGGCGGGGGAATCGCCCCCGCCCGGGGACGGAGGGGTCCCTTTCAGCTTGGTGCAGG
>CAZUFQ010000808.1:0-3563 GCA_964618735.1 uncultured Enterobacteriaceae bacterium | reverse complement strand
CGAAAAATCCCGCAACGGGGACTGGACTGATGTTCTCACAGACGAAGAATTCTCCCTCTCTGCCGTTCATTCCCCGTACGGTGTGTGGAGCCCGGTCGCGGAACTTTTTGTCGACCCGCTCCGCCCACATGTTAGGCGGTTCCACAAAATGAGAATCCGCCGAAATGATACCTGATGCTGCCATAACTGACCCTCCTCGAGTTAGTGGGTTAATAAAGATGGCAAAACTGTTGCGTCAACATGTTTGCCTTTTAACCTTGATATTATGGATAGTAAGCTCCTCCGATATAAGACGTCCTTTTGGTGGATTGCCGTCAGTTGAGTCCATAGAGGCGTATAGCGTTACCGCCAACGATTTGCTGCACGTCTTGCGCTGGGAGATCTTTGAAGGCCTGCGCAATAAGGTCACGGGATCGGGGCCAGGGCGAATCCGTATGCGGGTAGTCCGACGACCAGAGGATATTTTCCGCTCCAAAGATCTCGCGTGTGAAGGGCACGTTGGTGGTTTCAAACTGAAACGTCGCCACCACGTTGCGCTTCATATATTCACTAGGCAGCATCGGCAGCGTCAGGCCCTCGAAGTGCCGCAGCCGATCATAGGCGTGGTCCAACCGGTACATGAAATGAGGAAGCCAGGAAATGTCATTTTCCGCCGAGACAAGCTTCAGGCGCGGGAAACGTTCTGGCACGCCTCCGACAATCAGGTCAGCAAAGGTGAGTTGGATTTCTTGCGGTAAGCGCATGTAACGCTGCAGCACCCGGCGCGGATCGAACTGCACCCCGCCGCGGCCAGTCAAGATGTGGAGACTCAAGGGCATCTGTAGATCTTGAGCAGCGGCCCAGAAAGGATCGTACTCTCGCAAACTGTACGGGCGGTCCTCGGGGGGTGCTCCCCAGATCAAGGCTCCGCGTATGCCTTTCTTGGCGATCCTTTCCAACTCCGCAACGGCTGCCGGAATATCCTCTAATGAAATCACTCCCAGCCCAATGAGCCGCTTAGAGTCGTAGCTGCAATAGTCAGCTGCCCAGTCGTTAAAAGCGCGAAAACAGGCGGCCCTGAGTCCTGCATCGTCAAGGCCAAACAGCAGCATTCCCATCGAAGTGTACAGGGCTTCAGCACTGACCCCGTCGGCGTCCTGTTCTTTCAGCCGTTCCGCTGGGTCCCACACGCTTTTCGGCGCTACTTCAAAGCCTTTCTTGCGATGTTGAGGAAGTTCTTCGGCAGTCTTGCCCGAGCCGAAGAACCCGGCAACCGGCACGGGAGTGATGTTTTCACAAAGAAAAAATTCGCCTTCCTGACCATTGTGGCCGCGAACCGTGCGTGGCGCCCGATCACGAAATTTCTGATCCACGCGCTCTGCCCACATGGTCGGAGGCTCAACGAAGTGGGAGTCCGCGGAAATAATGCGATACGCTGTCATTGCGCACCCTCCTTTGGGCTGCTTGTATTGGTTCAGCGTTGAAGTGTATTCCGGCACGTCCGTTGCACTGCTGGACAAGCCAGCAGTGGCGCCCGTCTTTTAGTGCACCCTCACCCTCGCTCCTCAGGGGAGAGGGCAGCAGACGCGGAGCGGCTGCGGGTGAGGGGAATCGAACAATGTCCAATTCTTATCCTCTAGCTCTATCTCGTAAAGTGGTTACCCCGCCACGTCGTAACTGCGCAGCATCTTGCCGGGCAGCGCATTTGTGCACACCCCGTTCTCGAAGGTGATCTGGCCGTTCACGATAGTGTACCGGTAGCCGTCCGCTTTCTGCACCCGCCGCCAGTCTCCATCGGGGAGATCACGGATTGTTTCCAATGGTCGCACGCCCAATTTCTCTAGGTCGTAGACCACGATATCCGCCGGCATCCCTTCACGGAGCCAGCCGCGATCACGGATGCCGATTGCCCACCCCAACATCGTGGAAAGCCGCCAGTGGGCCTCCTCGACCGTCATGATTTGTCTGTCTCGCACCCAATGGGCCAGAAAATGCGTGGGATACTTGCCCAAGGTCAAGAACTTGGTGTGCGCCCCACCATCAGAAGCGCCGATCAGCGTGAGCGGATGTTTGAGGATCTCGCCCACGGCTTTTTCATCAGCGTTGATCGAGTCCTGCATCGCAAATTCGGTTTTCAAATCTTCTTCTACCGCCAGATCTAGCAAGGCGTCGACCGGATGCTTGCCTTGCTCCTTAGCGATCTCCGCAATGGTTCGACCTTTCAGGTGGTTGTTTTTTTCCAATTCCACATCGTCGACGACCGTCGCATCCCATTTGAACATGCCTACCTGGCCTTGTTCGCCGTCAGCCGTTTGACCGAGCATGAGTCTGCGCCCCTGGTCCATATCTCGCCGCAGCGCTTGGCGCCGGGCTGGGTCGGCCAGTTTCGCTTTGCGTTCTTCTAGCGTTCCTACCGTTGCCTCGTTCCAGGCCGGTAATTGGTCAAACAATCCCATAGTTTCCAGGGTGAATTCGCGTTCGATCGGTAAACAAATATCGACGGGCAGCACCACCGCTTCACGATACGCCTTCTCCGTCCAGTCCAATTGTCGACGCCAGCCATTCGGATTGTTGGCGTCATACACGATCGCGTTCCAGTTCACTGGCCGTCCACTGGTCTTGGACAGCTCTAACAGGAAATCGAGTCCCAGCCCTTGTAACGCGTTACCCATCGTCCACTCGATGGAGCCCCGGTTGAACTCCCGCATCACCTTCGCCATTTCGAGAAATTCTTCGCGTGGCGCTACTTGCGTAGGTAAATAGCCTCCGTCATAGTCGCGATTGGCCATGCTAAAACTGGCGGAAAAGCCAAATCCACCGGCCTGTAGGCCTTCTCGTAATAGGCGTTTGAGCTCTTCCACCTGCTCCGGTTTGGTTTTGTAGTTCGGGTCCCGCGCCTCATCATTGCCTAGCACCCAGGCGCGCAGGGGGGAGTAGGGCACGAGTGAAGCGGCGTTTACGCCCAAACCGCCACGATCCAGACTGTTCAAAAATTCAGGGAAGGTGACCCAATCCCAGCGCATCCCGGCCTGCATGCACGAGAGCGGGATCGTCTCTGTCCGCTCCATGCGCCGCATGGCTCGTTCGCGATCTTCCGGGCGTACGGGAGCAAAACCGAAACCGCAATTGCCGATCGCCACTGTCGTCACGCCATGCCAGCCGGACAGCGTAGCATAAGGGTCCCAGCCGCTGAGCGCAGCGTCGTAGTGCGTATGGATGTCCATGAAGCCAGGCGCCACGATTGAGCCAGTAGCGTCAATGACGCGCGTTGCGCTCCCTTGCACATTCCCGATTGCGACGATTCTCCCGTTCCGAACGCCAATGTCTCCTTTGAAGGCAGGCATGCGCAAACCGTCGACGATCGTGCCGTTTTTGATCAACAGATCGTAATCCGCCATGAAGAACCCCCTTTTTGGCCCTAATGAGCCGGTGAAGTCAGTACGGTGTACTGAGTGATGAGTTCTGAGGACGAGTCCGAGTCCGTAGGAGCGCTGTGACGAAGTAGACCGCAGGTCGCTGGCTGGAGACCGAACTCATACCTCGCGTCCGCGTCTCATTTCCCCGTGTCCTTTGTAGCACTATCG
>CAZUFQ010000807.1:0-3579 GCA_964618735.1 uncultured Enterobacteriaceae bacterium | reverse complement strand
TACTCAGTGGCGCGCGGTTTAATGAAGCTTCGCGCCGGCCAGATGCAAGCCGCCATTCCCAATCCGAATAAGCCCAATGACCATTCGAGAAAGGTGATAGATAATGCGCACTCAGATCGATGACATGCGACGCATAACGCCCTTCCTTCAGCCATGTCGACATGGCTTTGTAGGCTTCATCAACAGGTACGTACTCCAACACTGCCTGC
Source organism: uncultured Enterobacteriaceae bacterium (assembly GCA_964618735.1). Lineage (GTDB taxonomy): Bacteria > Desulfobacterota > Binatia > Bin18 > Bin18 > SYOC01. Next base: position 3,370 of record CAZUFQ010000807.1, on the reverse strand, counting down.
GAGAATATCAAATCCAGACTCCCCGGCGGAATGTCGGCAACCGAAGTCCAGGGTGCGTGATACCTCACGATGCTGCCCACTTCCACCACTGCAAGTGCATAAGACTGGATCCTCACTCTTCGGTTGAGGCTTCAACAGTGCGTGCCAACCCCTCGGCTAGAGCAACACGCGGCTCCCATTGTAAATCCTTCCGCGCGGCCGAGCATTTGAATCGCATGTTGGCCAATGTTCGATAGAGACGAAAGCGGGCAGTTCCTAACTTACCGCGGCGCAAAAGGGCAAAACAATCGAGGCCCAGCATCACCGTCCATACAACGGGATAGGGCAGAAAAATGGGACAAATCTCGCCTTGGCTGACTTCGCTCAATGTACCTGCCACGTCACCCTGGTTCACCTCGGCCGAATCGACTACATTGTAGGCGCTACCAGTGCGAACGTCACTGCTAACAGCGGCAAGCATGGCATCGATAAGGTTGTCGACATAAATCAGAGGCATCGGAACCTGGCGACTGCCGGCAATGATTGGCCGCTTGCTTGAAGACGGTAGTTGAAACCGTCCTATAGGAAGCTTAGCTCCCGGACCATAGATTGTTCCCGCGCGAAGAATGATGACACGCGGCTCATCATGTGCAGACACGCACTCCAAAAGAGCCTGCTCGGCCGCAAGTTTACTCTGAGTGTAAACGCCGCGATCCGCGGCTCGCGGGTCGTAAGGCCCGGTCTCATCCAGATAGGGCGTGTGTCCCTTCGGGGCTGCATAAACCGACAACGATGATATGTAGACGAAAGTCTTGACTCCTGTTTGCGCGGCGAGCCGCGCAAGCCGCACGGTGCCTTTGACGTTCGCCTCTTCATAGTCTGCCACCGATCCCGGCGGGCCCGCCAAGGCTGCGCAGTGAAAGACAGTTTCCACGCCAGCGAGCGCGCGACGCAACTCTTGCTCTTTACCTACATCGCACTGGATCCACTCGACCATCGGCAACGGCTGCGCCCGCAACATCAATCGCGTAGTGGCTCGCACTGGGACACCGTCGGACGATAGTCGCCTGACGACGTGTCCTCCCAGGAACCCTGAGGCGCCCGTGACCAGAATTCGTGGTGCCGGGCTGGTACCTATTGGGCTTTGTAGGATGATCCTCTGCTTGACAACGTTGCTACAGGATTTCTTGATCTGATCCATCAGGCGCACATTCAGTAGTCCGTGCTCCGGCAGGACTGGCGAAACGACACCTTTCTTCAGACTACTGTAAAATTCCGTAATTAGCCCTCGAACGCCCATGTAGCGTTTAACCCTGCCCGTAGCCACTCCGAACAGAATACCCGCACCGGACCGAGTCAAGCTCGCAGCCATCTTGAAATTGGAAGTAAATCGGTTTACAAAGGAAGGCAAACAGTTGGTTCGGGCCGAAAGTACAGTTAGCGTGTTAAAATCGACAACGATTCTGCCTCGTGTCCCGACAATTTCAACCCGATTGACCTCTGGAGACGTGCAGAGTGAAAGCGAAACCTCTGCGATCACAGATTCTGACGGAATCAATACCCGCATCTCTTCAACCGCCGCCTCACGAACACGTCCGAGGTTTAACCCAACAACTTTGGGTTCTCCAGGATTGCTGAGGAAGTGACAAGCGACGTAGATAGAATGGGTCATCAGATTGTCAAAAATTCCCCAATCGTAGGTATAGCTCCAGGGGATCACGGCTGATCGCGCTGCGGCCTCATAGCTAAACCCGTGCTCGGCACGAACCGAAACGACTTTACCGATTTCTCCGGAACGGATGCGCCGGCATGCTTGAAGAAACGACGGGTCGAAAAGCAAACTGTGCCCCGGACAAACTTGCACACCCGCTTTTTTTGCCGCTTCTACAATGCAGCGCGCATCGGCTTCACTCGACGCCAAAGGTTTCTCGATATACATGTGTGCATGATGTCTTGCGGCGATCGAAGCCAGGCAGACATGGGTCTTTGGCGGCGTGAGCAGATGAACGACGTTCGGTTGAACCTCGCTCATCATTCTCTCCATGTCGGTGTATATACGGGGAATGTTATTGTGCGATGCTTGGTCGCGCGCCACCTTCTCGTTCAAATCGCATACAGCCACAAGATCGATGCCCTGCAGGGATTTCAGTACTGCTATATGCACATCACTTATGCGCCCACAACCGACCAGAGCTGTGCGCATTCGTGCCGTACTCATCGAATGAATTTCACTTAAAAGAATAGGTCCACAATGGCAACAAGTAGGGGTAGATGGGATTTTGAGGCGAGGCTTTGAGCGCTCCATAGAGTCCCATGGCCCAATACCCAGCGTAAAACAACAGTGGAACAATCCCAGAACTAACAGCGACGAACAGGAACGCCACTCCTCCGCTACTCATCTGATGGCGACACGCTGAATCCGCCTCTTCGTGAACTCAACATACCTTTGGTATGTTCGTCGTCGGCTGAGTCCGATCGAGCACTATTGGATCCGAAGGTTGGTCGGTGGGCTGAGCAGCGCAACGGATCCGCTCTGGTATGCGCCCCTATCATAAGCTCCCGCTGGCCTCGGAGTTCCGGAAATATCCGTCGTCACTACACTGATAGTGGCGCCCGTACCAATGGCCGGGCTTCCGTTTTGAAGATGAAAATCTGCGACTCCCGAGTTTAGGAACAAAGGATTTGGGGGGGCTGAGTCGTTTGAGCATGCCGTCGTCAAGCCGATATTATTCGAGCATGTTGTCGATGCAGCATTATTCTGAAAGTTGGTCGAGTTCGAGTAAAAAATATTGTTGCGTACATCATTTGTACCTGAGCCTGCGTCAATCCGGACTCCATACCAGAGATGGCCGTAGACCGTGTTGTTGTAGACAGTACAGGTCCCCCCGCAGCCAATTCCGATTTGCAGGACATTGTTGTTGTAGATGACGTTATTGTAGACCGTGGCGTGCGAGCAGCCGACCGCAGCGATGCCCATTCCGTAATCGTTGTCGTGAACCTTGGCGTTGCGGATGGTGATTCCCACCACATTGTCGTTGGTTCCGGTGTAGCACTCAATCCCCGCGGAGTTTCCGTTCCATCCATTGTTGCTATACCAAGTACCGCCGTCGATGATGTCATTCGTGTTGCTCGTGTTGTTTATGGTGGCCCCACCAGATAGATAAATTCCATGCGCTGGATTGCAAGCAGACGCCATATTGCAACGGCCATTATTATGAACAGTTAAATTTATGTACTGTTGGTCATGCGTCCACCCGGAACCGTCCGAATTGCCACCGCCTATCCCGGTCCAATATCCATTCTTAACCTCAAGATTGGTTAATCGCTCGTAATTGCCAAGAACCCAAACGACTGCATCGACTTTACTGTTGAGGTTGATCCAAACCAGGGG
>CAZUFQ010000806.1:0-3580 GCA_964618735.1 uncultured Enterobacteriaceae bacterium | reverse complement strand
GGTCCAGTACACAAAGGGCCAACCCCCGCTCCGGGTTGACCCTGCTGCGATCAGCAACGCCCCGGCAGCAATCGTGTGCGGCGCCAGCCGGCGCAGGAGAAACGCTGCGCCCATCGATCCCAGAGCAAGCGCCAACAGAAAAACAATTGTGATCGCCGTGAAAGAGTACACTGAATTGTGGAGCACTTGCGCGAAGAGTCGCGTCCATAGCACTTCGAGACTCAACCCAAGCGCGCCCGCGCCAGCCGCGATGAGGCGCAAACGTCTATGTCCTGTTGTTGAAGAGGAGACTTGTGCAGGAGCAGAAAAGGTCAATCGTTCTGAGTCTCCTATAGCGAGCGCGATGAGGCCGGCCAACAGACTGACGCCAGCGGCGGCGAGGTAACTCGCACGCACGCCTATGAGGGCGGGTAACCCAAACCCCGCGATTGCCGCTCCTAGTACGCCGCCGAGGATGTTCAAGGCGTACAACAAACCACCGCGTTGTCCGACAGTTTCTCTTTTGGTAAGAGCCTGTCCCAGAGCGGGCAGGGTCGCCCCGAGGCACAGCGTTGCTGGTAAAAGCGCCACGACAACCGCAGTGATGCGCCCGAGCGTTCCTGCAGAAGCCAACCGGCTTTGCGTGGCTTCATTCACCAACACTGTAAACGCAACCAGCGACCAGAGTGCGCCCAGGCTCACCCCGATTTCTAACCAGCCGTATAAGCGCACAGGGCGGAGAGAGGCGCCACGGGCGCCGGCGGCGCCGAGTCCGAGTCCGGCAAAATAGCACGCGAGCACAGTCGCTGTAGTGGCCGCAGTCGTTCCTAGCACAAGACCTGCGGATCGCATCCACAGCATTTCCAGCGCTAATGCAGCAGCCCCCGAGAGAGCAAAGCAGATCCATAGCATCCAGCTCATGTTGAGTGTTCCCTCCTCAACCGGCGACAGATGGCGCTTCCGACCGCAATCACCAATAAGGCCAGGCTTGCGACCGCAACTTCGGCGGGACCCAGCGGTAAATCGAAACGATACGCACAGTAAAATCCGAAAAAGGCCGTAACCGCCCCCAGCCCAGCCGCAACCAATGAGAAGGTCAGCATCCGCCGTGTGATAAGACGCGCCGTAAGCGGTGGAACAACCAGAAATCCAAACGTGACCAGCGGGCCGGCAGTCATCACGCCGAGTGATATCGTGACGCCAATCAGCAGGTACAGTAAACTGTCCCATAGCCCTACACGTTTGCCGAACACAACCGCGAGGTCGCGATCAAACGAGACCAGCAGAAACTCTTTGCGAAAAGCTAGGAGGGCGAGCACCACGGCGCCGAACACGCTCCCAAGCATGGTGAGGCTCGCGCTCGTCGTGGCCAGAATGTCTCCCTTGAGGAGACTGACCATATGGGCGTCAGCTCCGGGATCGGCAGCGACGAACAAAATGGTCGCCGCCGCCGCGATAGCGTACGTAAGCCCGATTCGCGCTTCAACGGTCTCTCGATGACGCTCGAAGGCTGCTAAGATCAAAAGTCCTGTTAACGTAAACACGAATGAACCGATCATAGCTAACCCGCGCTCGGTCAATTCGAAATGTTGGTGAGGACCGACCAACACCCGGTACACAAAAAACGCGCAGGCGATCCCCGCGGCGGACAGTTGTGGAAGCGCAACTCCCAGAAAAATCATCCGCCGGAGAACAAAGTAGACGCCCACCAACGGGCATACGAGTCCGACGAGCACGCTGCCTATGAGCGCTTGTCGCAGGAGGAAGTCCGGACTTAGGATTTCAAAGAGGATGCTCATTCGGTCCCCGTTAGTGTCCCGAAAATATCGCTGACCCGCTCTGGCGCAAGCATCACCTCGGTCGGTCCCTTGATGGCGCAGCCTCCTTCAACCCAAATAACGGAACGGACCAACGAGCGGACCAGTCGTAGGTGGTGACTAACCAAAATTACAGTGAGATCCTGATCTTGATTCAGACGAGAGATGAGGTCCATGATCACAACCGACGCGCCAGGATCGACGCCGGAGGTCGGCTCGTCGAGGAGAAGAATTTCCGGCTCTATGGCCAGCGCCCGTGCGATTAACACGCGTTGTTTTTGACCTCCAGACAGCGCCCAGAAGGGGCGGTTGGCGAGATCAGCAAGCCCGACTTGTTCGAGGCAGGTCATGGCGAGTTGGCGTTCCCGCTGGCCGACCTTTCGCAGCGGAGCCAGTCGTGCATACGTCCCCATGAGCACCACTTCAAATACGGTCAACGGAAAGATTGGGTCAAGGGTCTCTCGCTGTGGGACATAGCCAGGCGGATGCGCTCGGCGGTCGAATCCATACTCAATGTGACCTGCGAGTGCGGGAATGAGCCCAAGTATACCCCGCAGGAGGGTGGTCTTGCCGGCGCCGTTGGGGCCGAGCAGTGCGAGGAACTCCCCGCGTTCGATGGTAAGAGAAAGCCCTTCGAGTATTGCTCGACCATCATAACCAAGACTCAAATTACGGAGCTGAAGGAGGATAGTGTTTAGCTTGAGCGCCCTGTCCGATGTTTTTTCTTCTTGCATCTGTAAATTTCTTAGAGAAGATTTCAATTGGATTTTCTTCAAACATTACCCTCACCCGCTCTCGCTGTGCTCGTGCTGCCCTCTCCCTGCCAGGGAGAGGGATAGGATGAGGGGCGAGTGGTGATCAATAGGCTTCATGCAAATACAATTTGCTCTAAGAACCTGGCGGCTGGCGATTCGCCTAGTTCGCGACAGGTTCACTTGCTGTTTGTTTTCCATTCTGCACGATGTTGAGCACCGTACGGAGGTTATAGTCAATGAAGCTGATATAGTCCTTCGCTTCCGGTACGCCGCCGACCATGGCAGGCAGCTCGACCAATTTGGCCCCTGTGGCTTGCGCGACCGTCTCGGCCAGGGTAGCGGGGTAGTGCAGTTCTCGTACAACGAGGTCTACCTTCTGCTTGCGCATCTGTTCCTCAAGCTCGACGATGTGCCCCGGCGTAGGGTCCACACCAGCGCGGATTTCGATCGTGCCAACCGCTTTCATACCAAAGCGCTCGGCAAAGTAAATCAGATCCGGATGGTAACTCACGAGCTTGAGGCCTTTCAGCGGAGCGGCTTCACTCTGCCAACGGGCAATGGCAGCGTCGAGTTTGGCGAGGTACGCATCGAGATTCGTCTTGAAGGTTGATTCATACTGCGGGTAGTTGCGGCTGAGTCCGTCGGCGAGGGCGCGAGCCATTTCCTTGCCCAAGACAGGATCCAAGTTGATGTGCGGATTCCCCATGGGGTGCTGATCGCCAAGGGAGCGGTCGATGCGTGTCGGTACATCCAGCGGGGTCACATACACCGAGCAATCGATATAGCCCGGCGCGTCCCGCAGAATTTTGGGGTTCCGCGCCGCCTCCAGTAGTCCCGGCAAAAAGGCGTGCTCCACTTCAAGTCCCACGAGCAATAAGACATCCGCACCGTTCAGCAAAACGGCGAAGCTCGGTTTCATCGGTACAGCATGAATGTCTTCAACGCCTGTGGCTAAACTTGTCACTTCAATCAATTCGCCTGCGATGTTCCTCGCCATGTCGGCCAAATCCGGAATAGTAGCGACGGCGC
>CAZUFQ010000805.1:0-3584 GCA_964618735.1 uncultured Enterobacteriaceae bacterium | reverse complement strand
GAGATGCGGAAGGCCAGTAACTGAGTGTTTTTCAGCTTGTGTTGGGATCAACAATCCATCGCTTGCGCCAAGAGCATTCCTAGTGAGAGGCCCAAGATGAACCGGACAGTCAAAGACGATAATATCGTAACGTGATCGGATGGGTTTCAGCTTCCTGCGCAGCCAAGTTCCGGTCATCAGAACGGCTTCATCGATGTAGCTTAGTTGATAGTGTGAGGGGAGGAGGTCTAAGCCTTCGACAGTTGCTGCATCACGAATAATAATGCTGTCTAAGTCAGCATCTCGCGAGACGGATCCCGCCAAAGTTTGATGAACCTCCAGATCAGGGAAACCCAGTTGGTGTGTGGCGTTCATCTGGGCGTCTAGGTCACAAATAAGAACGCGACGCGACTTCCCATCTTCTCGTGGTACTGTTGCGGCCATTGCCGCGATATTGACAGCAGAGGTAGTTTTCCCAACCCCTCCTTTAGCGTTTAATACTGCAAACGAAACGGTCATCCTCAATCCTCCTCATACTCTCCACCAAGCACCCGTTCCCTTCTAGACATTTATATTGTGCATATCAGAGACGAAGGGAATTCGCTTGTGAGCCATTCGTAGCAACATCACCCCGTAAGAAATCGTTAATAGCATCTGCACTCAGACGCCATACTTTACCAATCTTCCGACCAGGAAGTTTACCGTCACGTAACCACTCATAGACAGTGCGTTCTGAGACCTGCAGTTGCTCAGCTGCCTGAGGGACCGTCAGAATTCTACTAGGGGTAAAGGTGGGTTCTTCAAAGTTCTTCATAATAGCGCTTATAGGGTATTTATCTTCCTAAATAAAGCATGAATTTGCCAGAAGAGAGAAGCTGAGTTTTGTTTTACATACTACAGACGGTCGACCGTCTGACGGTAGTAAATTTGTGATCAAGATGTAAGAAGAGAAGAAGTCAAGTAACCTGGTTGTCAATGAGTTTAGGGACGGCTTGTAGAGAAGAAAGGATGAGAGGAGCGATCGCTATGAGAGAAATGTTAGCGTTGACTTTGTTTGCTTGGTTCTTACTCGTATCTGCTGGTGTCGCCGAGGAATGCCAAAAGGTAGAAGTGTTGAAGTTGAGGAACCCTTCCTCTTCTTCTATGAAAGTTTCTCTCTGGAAATTGCAAAGACCTGAAGAATCCGCGTTCTTTTTCCAGTGGGGCATGGCAATCGATGCGGATGGAGCGCCACAAGCCTATCATCCGGGAAATGCAAAGGGACTCGATGCCCTGGGCAATGCGGGGAAACCCGGCCACTGGTGGGCGCTCGTGACTGACAACGGGAGAGCGAACGGCAAGCCGGTGGTCCAAAAGGAGTCTGATCCAGCCCCAGGATTTTACATTTCTACAACGGCGCTCGAAGATATGACGAAAGAGAGAACCGATCCCAACAGGTACGTTAATTCAGCAACCATTCCGTACGTGGCGTTGCCACCCGACGCCATAAAGGCGCTGGGAGCCAGCATGGGAGATTTTGCTGTTGTCATCAATAATAAGAATCATAAATTTTATCACGCGATCGTTGCCGACCAGGGGCCGAAAGGACAGATCGGCGAAGGGTCGATCGCCTTAGCCGATCTGCTTGGTATTCCTTCGAGCCCTCGACATGGCGGAGCCGCAACTGGCGTCCTCTACCTCATCTTTCCTAGATCAGGAAACGGAAAACCTCGGTCACTAGAAGAGATCCACGCCGAAGCAGCGAGACTCTTTGATTCGTGGGGGGGAGAAGCGCAGATAAACTCGTGCTTTCCTGAGAATCATCGGCGCTCAAAAAATTAGAGTGCAAACAATAAGTTAAAAAAGACGAGCATCTCTAATGCTCGTCGCTCCTGCCGCTGTTCCTCCACTTTCACCAGAGCAGCCTGCCTTGTTTAACATCCTCCACCCACCTATTTTTACCTACATACCTCTAGCGCTTGGGAGACACACTGGTGGAGAAAGAAAGCATTCTGGTAGTGGACAATGACGAGAGCCTCCTCCACTTACTCCAGCTGTTCTTGGAGGACGAAGGCTATAACGTTCTACTTGCCCAGAGCACGGCCGAGGCTCTCGCGCTGGTCGCCGAAGCCCTCCCAGGTGTTGCTCTGCTCGACCGTGTTCTCGATCCCCCGCTCCGTCGTGGCCCGGTCCTTGGACGTAGGTCTGAGCACGTCGCCCGCCCAGGAGTTGCAGCGCCGCGCAGGCGGTCAGCCTCAGCTCCTGTTCAGGCCTCCCCTCCCGAACCTGCGCCCAACTTTGATGGTCTGGCTTTAGCACGGCAACTGCGCCAGAGAGACCCACTGTTCCCCATTATTCTCATGACCGCCCATGCGACAATTCAGAGCGCATGGGAAGCTGGGCAGCTTGGGGTGTACTACCTCACGAAACCGTTTGCTACCCGTGAGCTCGCGCAGCTGCTCGTAACCGTCCTGCGGGAACGCCGCCTCCAACAACACAGGAACTCCTAACTCTGCGAGCGCTTGCTCCCTTGCTGGGGTAGTCTGCGTAGCGCCTTTGTTGCGAAGCTGCGACAGAGTCGCAGAAGCGGGACACCCTGAAGGGGTCAACCTCTCTAAAATACTACAGTTTTTTTCTGGCACTTGGCTTGCTATTTTTGTAGTCAGGGTCAAGGACTGCCTTGCCCCAGCTTCAGGAAAGGAGAATGTTTTATGGCGACACTTAGGCCTTTCATCGCGACCGCCTTCTTGGTGGCGGCGATGGGCAGTACGCAAGTAGGACTGGCGGACACGAGTTCAGAGATAAAGGAGCAAAGCTCCAGGACGGTGACTGAGGTCCCCGGTTCACCTTCTGACATCGAACAGGGCGTACGGGTCGAGACGCACTCGAGTACGAGCAAGATGCACCAGGAGGAGGCAGACGGGTCCGTAGAGATGAAGAAGAAGAGCTCCAGCACTGAAAAACGGTCGACCACGGCTGATCCTCTTCAACCCGATATTGTCCACTCGGAATCCCATTCAGAGCAGCAAACTACGAAAGTAATTCCGGAGGACTAAACTCCTCGGAGCAGTGGGCAACGCAGTTGTTCCCACTGCATTTTGGGGCTCCTTGTCCCTGTTCTGCTTTCCCTTCTGCTCAGGCCTGGGAAGCCCTTAACCCTAGGCTAGACGCGCTGCTCTATACAGATAAGGGTTGCATGAAAAAGGTGAAGAACATGGCAGAAATCGATAAAGAGAAGGTGATTGCCGTCTTAAACCGCATCCTCGAAAGGGAATTGGCTGGAGTGGTGCGCTATACCCACTACTCCTTCCTCGTGTTCGGCTTCGGGCGCATTCCCCTAGTGTCGTGGCTGCGCGACCAGGCTACCGAATCGCTGGTGCATGCGCAACAAGCGGGAGAATGGATTACCACGCTGGGCGCCTACCCGTCGTTGGCCATCGGACCGCTGTTGGACTCGCATAAGCATGAAACAGGGGTCATTTTGCGTGAATCTTTAGAAGAGGAAGCCGAGGCCTTGGCCTTATACCGTGAATTGTTAACGCTGGTGAAGGATCGCTCTGTGGCGCTGGAAGAGTACGTGCGGCAGATGATTCAGGCGGAAGAAATGCACGCGGCGGAAGTCGACA
>CAZUFQ010000804.1:0-3587 GCA_964618735.1 uncultured Enterobacteriaceae bacterium | reverse complement strand
GGCTTGATTAATCAAGCCCTTGCGTGGGTCCGATGAATCGGACCCCTACAGTGGTATTCCCCAAGAGGTATACTGAAACTGCACTAGCGATGGGCTAATGTCGCCGTCCGCGCCGCTGCTTCTTCTAGCTGCGCGAGGCGGGCGGCTATAGCCGCATTTTGGTCTCGCTGTCCCTGGGCCTGCGCTCGCAATTGCTCGTTCTGCATCTTCAGGTCGACGAGCTGCTGGGAAAAGGCGCTTAACTGTTGGGCTTGGGTCTTTAACTGCTCCACTTACGCGTGGAGTTGGCGCTGCTGCCGTTGCACCTCGTTGAGTAACAATGGGGCTAATTCGTCATACCGGACTCCTTCGATTTCCCCCTTAGCGTTGTGCGTCACTAATTCTGGATACACCTGCGCTACTTCCTCTGCGATCAACCCATACTGCGTCGGCCCCTGCGGCAACTGCTTATAGTGAAACGTCACCGGGCGCAGATGTTGCAGCTTCTGACTGTGATCCGCCATCGACTGAATATCCTGTTTGAAACGGGCCGAGGACACCAACGTGCCCTACTGTCCGTTGCTGTTGATGAGCACCGTATTGCCCACCACAGGCGTGCTGTTGACCCCAGCAATGAAAGTGGCGGTCTGGGCTTGTCCGAGACGCATGGTGTTCGATTCATTAGCGGACCCTTCGTTACCCAGATAGATGTTCTGGTCTCCACTCGTCAGCTTGCTGCCCGCCCAGTGTCCGACGGCCAGGTTATCGAAGCCGGTGGTGTTGGCGACCAGCGCCCCAGCGCCAAGAGCGGTATTTGCGAAGCTGGTGGTGTTGGCGACCAGCGCCCAGGGGCCGCTGGCCGTGTTGAAATTGCCGATGGTATTGTTAAAGAGCGCAGCAGCGCCGCTGGCGGAGTTTCCAAAGCCGGTGGTATTGTGGAAAAGCGTCCAGGCCCCGCTGACCGTGTTGCTGGAAGCGGTGGTGTTAGAACTAAGCGCGTAGAAGCCGCTAGCCGTGTTGTCGTGACCGGTGCGGTTCGCATAGAGCGCGTAGATGCCCCTGGCCGTGTTGCCGAAGCCGGAGGTGTTTGACCGGAGCGCAGCAGCGCCGTAATCCCAACTTCAATCGCGCGAATCGCTGCGATCAATTTTTTCTCACAACTTAAGCATTTCCAGCGAACTGCCGATGGAGAACGAGAAGGAACCTTCTCGCACAGAGGGAAAGAGACATAATGCAAAGACAGTTTCATTGGCGGTGTACGCTCAGCGTGCAGTATGCGTGGTATGGCATGTTATTAGGTCTGATGTTTCCCCTCATCGGTACGTGGCTCGCTCTCGCGCTAGAGGGTATGCCGATCACCGGCGCACAGCTCTGGCAATTGCAGAGCGTCCATCCCGTGCATTGGCTTCTGGATGCTATCCCTGTCTTCTTTGGTCTCCTGGGGGGGTGGGTCGGGAGGGAACAAGACCGTTTCTTACAGTGGACCGTTGAATTACTGACTGCCGCGTACTCGAAAGACAGCGCGTCGATGCGAGTTAGGAGTATCAGCCAGGATATCACCGAAGAGCACGGGTCTAAGAAACATGAAGCGCTCTACCAGCTCACCCATGACTTGGCGCACGCCTCAGATATTCGCACCATGGCCGATCACCTGTTTGCTCATACTCGGAATCTCTTGGGGGCAGACTACGGATTTGTCATGCTCGCTGAGGCTGACGGAAACGCGCTGCACGGAGTAGCTGTCTATGGAATGGACAGCACTTTGTTTCAGCAGGAGCGATTAGTCTTAGGACGAGATCAAGCCCCCGCCCTCCTAGCGTTTCAGCAGAAACAGCCAGTCGTAGTCGAGGATTTAGCGCATAGTCCGCTGATCGATGAAGCTTTGCGACAGCAATATGAGTTTGTGAAAAGTCTCTGGATAGCGCCCTTGATGAGCGGCGAGCAGGCAGTCGGCATCTTTGGAGTGGGCTATGCGGCTCAGCGCGAAGCGCAGGCCGAAGAACTGCAAAGGCTACAATTGTTGGGCAACGAAGCGGCGCTGGCCATGGAGCGAGCTCGCCTGACTGAGGAACTACGGCAGAGCGAACGGCGCTTTCGCGCTATCTTTGATCAGACTTTTCAGTTTACTGGTTTGCTAGAACCTAACGGCGCCTTCCTCGAAGCCAACGCGACAGCCCTGATATTCGGAGGCCTAAAGCTTGAAGATGTGAAAGGGCTCCCGCTCTGGGAGACTGTTTGGGTTCCTCCCGAAGACCAACAGCGAGTCAAAGCGGCGGTGGCTATGGCAGCCGGAGGGGAATTGGCCCGGTTCGAGGTAGACGTCCCCGGGATAGGGGGAATGATTGCCAGTATGGATTGTTCCCTCAAACCCCTCAAAGATGAAACCGGCCAAGTAACCCTCCTGATTGTTGAGGGTCGCGACATCACCCCACGCAAACGGATGGAGCAAGCGTTGCAAGCAAGCGAGGCGCGGTTTCGCACAGTGGTGAATAGCGCCCCGATCGTGTTGTTCGCGGTGGACCGTGAAGGGACGTACACGCTTTCAGAAGGGCGCGGTCTAGAGACTCTAGGCCTCAAGCCAGGCGAACTCGTGGGGCAATCGCTCTTTGATCGGTACAACAATATACCTCAGATTGGTGAGAATGTTCGTCGGGCGTTTGCCGGTGAGGAGTTTATCGCAACGGTTCAGAGAGGTGAGTTGGTGTTCGAAACCCGCTATACACCGCTCCGTGACCAGAGTGGCGCAGTGACCGGCGTCATTGGGGTTGCGATCGACGTTACCGCGCGCAAGCAGGCCGAGGAAGCGCTGCGCCAGAGCGAAGAACGCTTCCGGCGGATAGCCGCCAACTTTCCTGGCGCCATGATTTACCAGTTTATCCTGCGCCCCGATGGCTCGTCGGCTCTTCCCTATGTTAGTCCTGGTTGCCGGGAACTCTGCGAATTGGAGCCTGAAGAGATCCAACGTGATTCAGCCTTGATCATGAACATGGTGCATCCCGAAGATCGCGCCGCCCACGCTGAGTCCATCGCGCTCTCAGCGCAGACCTTGTCCCTTTGGCGCTGGGAGTTTCGATTTGTCACTCAATCAGGCGCCATTAAATGGGTCCAAGGCGCGTCGCGTCCGGAACGACAAGCCAATGGGGACATCCTCTGGGATGGTTTGTTGATAGATATCACCGCGCGCAAGCAGGCAGAAGAAGCTTTACGCCAGAGCGAACAGTTTAACGCCTCGCTCATTGCCCAATCGCCGCTGGGGATTGTCACTTACACGCCAGACGGCCAAGTCACTTCAGTCAATTCTACATGGGAACAGAAGTGGGGAAGCAGCTGGGAGCAGATTCGTGGGTATAACTTATTTACCGATCCACAACTCGCCGCGACCCCACTACGCACCGCCTTGGAACGCTTGGTGCGGCAGGGGGGAGAAAGTCCCTCCGTTGAGCTAGAATACGATATGCGGCGTACGTGCGCCGAAGGGAACAACCACTGGACCTCTTTGCAATTCTACGCGATCCAGGACGAGAACGGTAAGGTCACACAATTAGTGGGCTTGGACGAAGACATTACTGAGCGTAAGCAGACCGAGGAAGCACTGCGCCACAGCAAGG
>CAZUFQ010000803.1:0-3612 GCA_964618735.1 uncultured Enterobacteriaceae bacterium | reverse complement strand
GAGGAAAACACGTCCAGTGGTCGGTTTGTTGGATTTGGTTCGCCATTTGATCCTGTGGCTGATCCAGAGGACGACGGTGAAGATGTCATTGCGTTTGCCAACTTTATGAGGTCCACTAAGGCCCCCTCGCGCGGACCAATAACTCCTGACGTTCGCGCCGGCGAAGTGCTCTTTGCCCAGATTGGCTGCGCCACGTGCCACACCTCTGCTATTACTACGGCGCGCCCGGGTGCGAAAATCAACGGGAATACGTTCACAGTTCCCGCGGCGCTTGGGAACAAGATCATCCATCCGTATAGTGACTTTTTGTTACACGACATTGGCACTGGCGACGGGATCCCTGTGCTCCCCACGCCCGAATTGGCCTCAACGGCAAATCAAATGCGCACCGCTCCTTTGTGGGCGCTCAGGACACGGAACCGGCTGATGCATGATGGGCTCACGTTCACCACACAGGACGCTATCCGCCGTCATGCTGGGCAGGCAACGAGTGTAACAAATAGATACGATGTCTTATCTGATTGGCAGAAGAAGCAAATCTTAGCGTTCCTAGACTCGCTGTAATGCTGGACTCAGCAGGGGGTTTTTCGCACAAGTAGCGGGAGTTACTGTCACTGTCTGATGGGCGTTCATGGTGCATGGATGAACGCTCAACCATTGTAGTTTTACTGTGTATCGCAAGCGTCGCGACACGATTGATCCGTGTCACGACAAGCTGCGACGCCAATCTGGAACGTGGCGAGACACAACTCCCCACAGGCGCGCACCGCTCTAATGGCGTCTCTACACGCCTGTACTGTGCGGTCGGCGGCGCAGTCGGTCTGCGCGGTTTGCACTTGTGTCGCACAAGCATCCTGAACACAGGCGACAGCATCAGTTTTGAGCGGCTCTATACAATCCTCCGCAGCATTGCGACAGGCCGCCTGGCACGGAAATACTAATTCTTGTAGAACACCACCCAAGACTCCTCCGCGGCCAACACTATCGCTATCGCCGCGAGCCCATACCGATCCGCTCATACCCATGCTCAGCAGGCCAAGGGTAATTATCAAGACGAACAGTCGTGGTTGTTTTCTTGTTGTCATACATACACCTCCATATATTGTGCTTAAAGTTCCACCATGCAGGGCGAGGACTTCGGTAAGGTGTGTTGCACCTCCACACACCTCCTTCCGTTACAGCTCGGTTGAGACAAACTTCCATGCACAGGGATTTAGACACTACAAAGATGAAAGCGAGATGAAAAGTGCGAGATTTTTTTACGGCGGGACGCCTGGTGGAGCCTAACAAAAAGTTACTCTAGGAGATATTTCACTGTGATGCTGTTTTCTAGCGCACTCGCTGCAGTTGACACTCACGTTCCCAGGCTCTGCCTGGGAACGCCATTTACGGTGATAGAGCCAGAACCCCACGCCATGCCCAGGCTCTGTCTGGGCATGAGAACACTCTAAGGTTTAGAGATTGACAGAGTATTAGTGCGCCCGCGGCAGTTCTATATGCACGGTGGTCCCAATTCCAAGCGTGCTCTCGATCTGCATCGCACCGCGATTGGCCTCGACAATCTCTCGGCAAATAGATAGCCCTAAGCCCGTCCCACCCTCAGCACGTGCAGCATCAACCCGGTAAAAGCGCTCGCCGAGGTGCGGGAGATGTTCCGGGGCGATACCGGGACCCGTATCCTGGATGCTGATCCGGATATACTCTCCTGCGGCGTGCGTCGCGATCGTAATTGTACCTTCGCGCGGGGTATGTTGCGTAGCGTTCTTCAGTACGTTGGACACAAGACGCACCAGTTCCCGTTCATTACCCATCACAGTCAATGTTTCGTCAGGTATCTGAACCGTGATCGCTGCGCCTGTTGGCGCTACTCCCAGGATAGCTGAATCCAGCACGTCGCGCACCAGCAGTTCAATTGGGTCTTTCCCTAATTGGCCGCCATCGGCGCGAGCCAGAAGCAGAAGATCTTGGACCAACTGCGACATTGTCTCCGTGGCGTGATCGATGTTGTGGAGCGCTGACCAGTAGCCAGTAGCTGTTGGTTGGCTCTGCAACATCAGACTGGCAGTGCCTTTAATAACCGTCAACGGAGTTTTGAGCTCATGCGAGGCGTCGGCAGTAAAGCGCCGTTGTTGTTCGAGGAGATGTTGTTGCTGCTCAAACGCATGCTGCAACCGATTCAACAAGTTATTAAACGTGTCGGCTAAATCCGAGAATTCATCTTGTCCGCCCACGGGCAGGCGTGTGGAGAAATCACCACCGGTGATGTCTCTGGCCGCTTGAGTGGCGAGATGCACTCGGCGTAAGACGCGGGTGGTCAGATATGATCCGCCGATTCCAGCGAAGAGCAAACCCAGAGGAATTAAAGTTAGCAAGGCGCGGTCGAGTCCGGCAATGGCTAGCTGCACGTCAGCGAGTGGGTGGGCAACCTGCACGACAGCAACGACCACATCCCGCTCGCGTACTGGTTCAGAAAGGACGTACAACGCTTCGCCATTGAATTCAATTGTAGAGAAGTGTCTGCTGCCTTGCTTTGCCCGAGCAAAGCCAGCTGCGTCCCACAAGGGTCGCTCGTCAAAGGGGACGATCGACTCGCCGGATAGATTGAAGTGGTGTGGACGATAGGGACCGCTCTCTCCGGGCGGCGGCGGGTTGGATCGGCGGTCAAAGGGAGGTGGACCTGGGAAATGTTCTTCCTCATCGTGTTCGTGCGGCGGATAGGGTGGCGGACCTGGGAATTCGTCATAATGGGAAAACTGAAACACAGGGAACAGGCGCCCTAAGCGGGAAAGCCGGAGGTCAGGGAGGTGTGGTCCATTTGTTCTCCCGCGCCAGCGCTGGTTGCTCAGGTGTTTGGCGATCAGCGGACCATCTGGCTTATCGGGTCGAGGAGGTCTTTCTCGTCGCGGTGGCGGCGGCAAGCGAACCTGCTGGGCCTGTCTCTCCAGCTCGCGATTGACTGCCTGCATCAGAAACGACTGCACCGTCTGCCGGATCACCGCGCCCAAGATTCCTAGCAATACGGTGAGCGCCAGGATATTCCACGCCATCAGTTGCGTCCGCAGCGACCCCTTGCGTCCGAACCACTGTCGCCATAACGAAACCCAAACTGAGGCGGCAGCATTCACGATGCATCCTCTGTATGCGGCAGACGCAAGGTATAGCCCACGCCGTGCACTGTCTGAATCATTTTGACCGGGCGCCCGACATCAATCTTTTTCCGTAACATTCTGATATACACATCGACGGTATTGGAGAAAGAATTTTCCGCCATCCATACGCGTTCCTGGATCGCCTCGCGGGTGAGCACCCTCCCCTCATTCGCAGCTAAGGATTCCAGCAACTCATATTCTCGATGACTCAAGCCGAGCACACGGCCAGCACGAGAGGCGCGCCGTTGGGCGGTGTCGATCTCCAGATCCCCGACGCGAATCACCCGAGTGTGATGGATTTTGTCGCGTCGCATTAGAGCGCGGACCCGCGCCAAGAGTTCGGCAAAATCAAACGGTTTTGGCAGATAATCGTCAGCGCCCAGATCTAGGCCGCGAACGCGATCCTCAACTGCATCACGCGCGGTTAGCATCAGTACGGGAGTGCGATTCCGTCGTGCGCGCA
>CAZUFQ010000802.1:0-3613 GCA_964618735.1 uncultured Enterobacteriaceae bacterium | reverse complement strand
AGTCGCCGGTCGAATATAATTCTCGATCATTTCAGTGACAGCTTTGACGTCCATATTAATCTCCCCAATTTAAACCAACACCTGCCCATCTCGCAGTTTCTGCACTTCAGTTTCAGACATGCCAATCAGATCGCGCAGCACGTAATCCGTATGTTGACCGCGCAGCGGGGCTGCCGCCCGCACCTCACAAGGAGTGCCGGACATCTGCCAGGGAATACCAGCATGAACGCGTTTACCAACTTCGGGATGCTCCTTCTGCACCAGATATCCACGCGCCGACAGGTGAGAGTTCGTCGCAAGATCTTTGTTACTCAGAGAAGGAAACGCCGCAACGCCAGCTTTCTGCAACAGCTCTGTCACTTCCCAGCGATCGCGTTCTTTTGTCCAGGCTGAGACAATGTCTTCCAGCGCATCTTCATTTGCTTTCCGGGCGGTGACATTGGCAAAACGTTTGTCAGTCGCCAGTTCCGGTTTCCCCATAGCCTGGCAGAGCGCCTGCCATTCTCCTTCAGAGCCGCACGCGATCGTCACCCACTTGTCGTCATCACCAGCACATTTGAAACACCCATGTGGGGCCATCCAACGGTCGCGATTGCCGTCGCGCTCAGGTTGCGATTTATTCATAGCGTAATCCAAGAGCCCTTCAGGCTGAAGCACCAGGAGCGCTTCCCACAACGCAAGGTCTACATGCACGCCTTTCCCCGTCCGTTGTCGATACGCTAACGCCGCCAGCGCAGCAAAGGTCCCAAAAATCCCTGCATTCGGATCTCCGTAGGAAATACCAACTTCCGCGGGACCAAGGCCTCGGTAGCCTGTCAGTGACGAGATTCCCGAGAGCGGCACTGAGGCTGGACCGTACCCCATATATTGGCGCTCCGGTCCGGTTTGCCCGTAGCCACAAATGGAGATCATAATGATGTCAGGCTTGATTTGCTTGAGCACTTCGTAACCTAACCCCATTCGGTCGATCGCGCCGGCGGAAAAATTTTGTACGACGATATCGCTCTTGACTGCTAACTTTTTCACAATCTCAACAGCCTCAGGACGGCTAAGATCGAGTTGCAGGCTCTTCTTTCCCTGATTGTACTGATTGAAGTACCCAGCGCGATTGGGACCAGGAATGTCGTCCGCAAACGAAGGGATTAACCGACTCACACACGGACGTTTCTGACTTTCAATACGAATGACTTCGGCGCCCATATGCGCCATCTGTAAGGTGCAATATGGGCCGGCCCACGCCCAAGTAAAATCTGTAACCCGAATGCCTTCTAATGGTAAGCGTGACATGATGCAGCTCCTACGAAAGACTCAAAACTACTAAATCACTTTCTGTTGGTGCAGCGCCTCAAGCTCAGCCGGAGACAATCCCAGCTTGCCATACACTTCCGCGTTATGCTGACCCAAGGTGGGCGCTGATCGATGAATCGCCCAACCACCCTCCGAAGGCTTGAACGGAGCGCCAGGATACGTCAACGTACCGGCGACCTGGTGACTGACCTGCACGAAAAACTCGCGCGCCTTCAAATGTTCAGAGGTTAACAGATCAACCATCGTATTCACCGGAGCAAAACAGATGCGACGTTCTTGCCCGGCCTTATAAAGATCCGCCACCTTCCAGTTCGCCGCCCATTCTTGCAAAAATGGAAACAGCGCGTCGTAGTTTTGTCCGCGCGCCACCCGATCTTGAAAGATATCGAGCGCAGCCCACTCGGGGTTGCCCATGAGTTCGACCAGTCGCTTCCACTGATCCTCTTCTACATTAACAACAAAAATTTTCCCATCTTGGCAATCGAGCATGCACCATGGAAAGATCGAGCGACGCCCTAAGCGGGAGGTCTCCCGCCCGCCGTAGCTGTAATGCATGAAATTCATTTCCAGAATGGCAGCGAGGCATTCCTGAATGGACACATCGATATGCTGCCCTTCACCGGTGAGACACTTATGATAGTAGGCGCCCAGCGTCGCTACTGCCGCATGTACGCCACCCTGGAAATCCGCCTGATGACCAAACGCTCGCAAGGGCGGAAGCTCGGGGTAATCCGAAGCGCCAGGACTAATAAATGCCCAGCCGCCGGCATTGGCCCCGGTCACGTCGTACGCGTTGTACTGACTATATGGTCCCGTACAACCGAAATAGGAGATTGTGGTCATAATCAGACCGGGATTGGTCCGATAGAGCTTATCAAAATCCAACCCCAGGCTCGCCATCACTGTGGGATGATAATTGTGGATCACCACATCGGCCTGCGCGCAAAGGCTTTGGAGAAGCGCCTGTCCTTTTGGCTCGCGCAGGTTCAATGTCACACCTAGTTTATTGGTGTTGAGATAGAGGAAGAGACCGCTTTTTTCAGGATGGGGAGTGTCGCCGGGAAATGGCCCTTGCTTCCGCGCGCGGTCTCCGCCAGGTTCTTCGACCTTGATAACTTCTGCTCCGAAGTCAGCCAACAATTTTCCCAGATAGGGAGCGGAAACCAGATTGCCGCACTCAACGACCTTTATGCCACTGAGAAGTTGATCCGCCATGCCATGTCTCCATTAGGTACATATTACACACCTGCAAATGACGCCACGTGAGATAAAATCCGCAAGCGCCTCAGTGCTCAACCCCAGCAACGTACCATAGAGTTCATCTATGATCAGCGCTCCCCATCCATCGCCGCCGAACCATAAGCCCAAAAACATAGAGGGTCAAGGCGCGGGGATAGGATTAGAGAATACGAGGCGATCGACCTGCGCCAAGTACTGGAGACAGTAGGGTGCGCTTGCTCACCGTTCCTCCCTTTTTCCTCTGCCCCAGCACCTATCCTTTGTCACTTACTTCAGCCCCGCCTTGCGCAAAGCGGTAAGAAAGCGTTCTGTTACCAATGAATCTTTGTAAGGAATCCTCTCTCGAAAACTTTCGAGAGAGAAGTTAGGACTGATCCGGAGCATCTCCGTTGCCTCAGCTCGAGCCTCTTCTTCTCGGCTTAAGTTGCTGTAGATAGCAGCCAGATTAAGGTGTGGTGGCAACCAGTCAGGATTGAGAGCGACCGCTCGCTTCACAGCGACGATCGCTTCTTCATCGCGCCCGAGCAATCCATACGCCCAGCCCAAACTGTTGATATACGCAGCCGGATAGTGAGGATTGAGGCGCATGGCCTTTTCCACAAACCCAATCGCTTCTTCCGGTTTCCCCGCAAAGTTTAGAGCTTGAGACAATATGGAATAGCTATCCGCATCGTTTGGATCGAGGGCGATCGCCTTTAACCCTTCGGCCATTGCTAGGTCATGCTGCTTCTTCCACACATAAGTCCAGCACAGTACTCTTTGGAGTTTTTGACGGAAGCCCTTCGGCGCTGCGGGCAGCAAGGCGTATATCTGAAAGCGTTCGGCAATATTCTTGAGTTTGGGGCGACCCAAAGCAACTACTGCATCGAGCGGTGTTTTCTTAATGACTTCTTTGTAGACAACCTCAGAAATGCAAATAGTATCGGGTGCGGCCAAGCTTTGGAGTCGCGCGGCGATGTTTACGCCGTGCCCAACACCCACACCGTCCCGCCGTACGACGTCCCCCAAAGCAAATTCCAATCGCCAGCCAATCTCGTCCTGCACTGGCCATATGGCATTTTTCCTC
>CAZUFQ010000801.1:0-3616 GCA_964618735.1 uncultured Enterobacteriaceae bacterium | reverse complement strand
TACAGTCAGTATGATAAGTGGGACAATATCGGCTGGGAACTCAGCTACGAGTTTTAGCGTGTTGAGATTACGGGGGCGCTGGAGTCCTTAACGAGAAAAGAAGTTGGTTTTTTAGACATCTTCAGTGGACCTGAATTGAGGAAACAGCTATGACGAGTGACACCTTCGCTGGCCGGTTGCAAAAGGAAATTGATCCCCTGCAAGAGCGGTTAATGAATTGTTCTCTGAATCGAGCTATTTTTGCTGGAACCTTGCCGATTCCTGTCCTGCGCGAATACGCCAAGCAAGCGTATTTGTGGAAACGGTACGCGCAGGATTTGCTGCCCGTTCTTATTCCTAAAGCGCCAGAAGACGTGCGGCGGTTGCTGATCAAAAATCTTGTGAGCGAAGAGGGGCTTGGCGGTGAGCCGCCCCACCTGCAGCTCTTGATCGATTTTGGGGCAGAGGTTGGGGCCAAGGCGGAAGATTTCTATACTGCTGAAGCGATTCTTGAAGTCGATGCGCTATGTAACTTCTACGCACGTATTTTCTACGGAGGGACTATCGTCGAGGCGGCAGCTGGCTTCAATTTTGCCTTTGAGGGGCTGCTGACTAAAGAGTATCCACGTATTGAGGAGGCGCTGCGAAAGCACTACTACATCAGCCCCAAAGGTCTACGTTTCTGGCACATCCACATCGAAGCGGACGTGGAACATAGCGGCGATGGAGCAATGATTCTCAACAAATACGCCGCGACGTCCGAGTTACAGGCCAACGCACGTCGCGTGGCGCTCGTTGGACTTGAACATCGCTATGTAGCAATGGAGGCGATCTATCGGCGGTTTGGCGGACTCTAGGGGGCTCGCGCAACGAAAAGACGGACTGCTTTCGGTGCATGCTCAGAGGCTGATAGCTGGAAAGAATATTCTTACCGGAGCTTCTCACGAAGCGTACGCCACAGTTCGAGCAGCGTCGTTGTTTTCGGCTCTTCTTCCGCTGGAGCAGATTCACGATCGGCCTGTAGCCGTTCCCAAGAGGTTCCTCCTCGCTCTTGAGCCGTTTTCTCTCCTGGTTCTTCAGCACCGTCAGCTTTTTCGTCGCCTTGCGTTGCTGCGGGTTCTTCAGATTCTTCGGCCTCGTCTTGCTCAGGAGGAGACTGTTGTTGTCCCCAAGTCCACGTGCCCAAATTCCCGCTTTGGGCGCCATAGGGAGAAGGCTGAGCGAGCGCAGCTCTATTCAGGCAAAGACAGAGGAAGAGGGGAAAAACCCCCAGGACGCGCGTCGAGGGAAATGCAGAAAGCTTGTGTGTCACACTCTCTCTGATACGCTAACTTAGCGTTTGCTTCAATGTATCCACGGACGGGGAGATTCCGAGATTCCTTCTGGGACATCCACTGGTGGTGCTTCTTTCGTAATGCACAATAGAGAACAGTGGCGCAACTGCGCATTTCGTGCTACCAAGGCCACGGTTCACTTGAAGGGAAACACCATGACGCCATTGGCTATACTGACCCTGGGATTATTGCTAGGTCTGAAGCATGCGTTTGATTCCGATCATCTGATTGCCGTCTCTACGATCGTCTCACGTGAGCGCTCGCCGTGGCGTTCTTTGTGGATCGGGCTATTTTGGGGGATCGGACATACGGTGACGTTGGTAGCGGTTGGCGTATTGGTTCTTGGCCTGAAAGTACAGGTTCCTCCCCCGGTGGGCTTATCGCTAGAGTGTTTGGTCGGGGTCGTCTTATTAGGGTTAGGATTCTCCACCTTATACGATTGTTGGAAAAAACGCCTTCATGCACACACTCACATGCACGAAGGCGACCTGCACTCCCATTTTCATATGCATGCCTTTACCATGGCTCATCAGCATCAGCACCCCATGCGTGTAGGCGTCAAACCGCTATTCATCGGCATGGTGCACGGGTTGGCCGGCAGCGCGGCGTTGATGCTTCTCGTGCTCACGACCATTCCTTCGCCGGCGTTAGGTTTGCTCTATATTGGTATTTTTGGTTGTGGATCAGTTGTGGGGATGGGCCTCGTGAGCTTAACGATGGGGGTATTCTTCTCCTTAGCGACGAATCGACTTCCTGATGTGAATAGCGGGATGCGCGTTGCCTTTGGGGCGTTAAGCGCGACATTTGGGGCCTGGATGATTGTAGAAATCGGGTTCGTTCAGGGGTTATTCTTGATGTAGAGTGTAGTTCTATGCAGCTATCGTCTTCCCTTCTTGTCTCGGCTTTGTGGTCGTGTTGCCTCCATAGCGTAGCGCTTGGTCTTGCGGCGACGCTCATGGTTGCTCAACCTCAGCGGTCGTTTCGTGTAGTCCAAGTAACGCTGATGCAGCAAGCGACTCCTCTGCCTATGAGTCAGGGAGAGCCCGCGAGAAAATCACCGGCCCCGGAAGAGCGACCCGCCTCTGTCTCTCAAGTTCCGCCGCAACCAAAACCAAAGCCTGTCGTCAAACCTGTCAAGGCTGAGACAAAGCCGAAGCAAAAAATACCTGTGCATCCAGCGGAAATCATGCCCCCGCCTCAGGCTGAGGCTCCTGTACACGTTGCTGCTATCGACCCTTCCGTGGCGACAGAACTCGGAGCCGAGACGCGCGCCCCTGCGAATGTCAACGAAGGTTCCCGAACGAACGGGAGCGAGGGAGACCACAGATTGACAAAAGCAAGCAACGGGGGAGGCGGGAATGGCGGCGTTGTTGCTCGACCTGATTATGGCGTAAATCCCAAACCGCCGTATCCCCTGTTGGCGCGACGACTAGGCGCGCAGGGAGTCGTGCTCCTGCGCGTTGAAGTGCGTGCCGATGGCAGCGTTGCGGCGGTGGAACTTGAACGCTCTTCCGGGTTCTCGGTGCTCGATGACTCTGCGACTCGCACAGTTCGTGAGAGTTGGCGTTTCGTGCCCGCGCGCATCGACGGGACGCCTACGGCAAGTTGGGTCGAAGTGCCGATTCGCTTCGTGTTAGCCGATTCGTAGCTGGCCGGTCTGCTTTCTTTCTTCTCGACTCACAAGCCTTTTATAGGGTGCGCTTGCGCACCAGTGTACTGTAGGCTCAGGACCTCCGGAAAAGTCCTCCGCCATGCGGCATCCTTTCCTCTCATTTATAAAAACAATGTAGTCAAGTTTTCTTCTCGCTCACGTAGACAATTGAGAGGCTTCGCTGTATACCCGATCCTTGTATGAGAAAGGAGCGGTGCTATGGCGAGTACGCACTCAGTCAATACTAAGGGACGACAGCCTGTCTCTTACCTTGCTCATCAACGGAAACAGGATGGTGCTGAACAAAGCCTGGAAGAGCATTTGTTCGGTGTTGCTGCAGCAGCCAAATCCTTCGCTGCAAAGATTCGTCTGGAGGCACAAGGGGAACTGATTGGATTGCTGCATGATCTGGGTAAATACAGCAAGGAATTCCAAACCTATTTCCGGTCCGCCGTCGGTCTGATTAACCCGGACGAAGATGATTTCGTCGATGCGCAGGGACTAAAGGGAAAGGTGGATCATTCCTCCGCAGGCGCCCAGCTTGTTTGGGAAGAACTGTCCAAGCAAGGTGACATAGGGAGGATCACGGGCCAAATTCTCGCTTTGTGTATTGCCTCCCATCATTCTGGGCTGATCAACTGTCTGTCCTCCG
>CAZUFQ010000800.1:0-3618 GCA_964618735.1 uncultured Enterobacteriaceae bacterium | reverse complement strand
CCACCCGGCACATCCCGGTGCAAATGTTAACCCTCGATGAGGATCGGCAACATGGCCTGACGCGGGGCGCGTTCTCCTTTGTAACCAAGCCCACGACTACCGAAGGCTTAGAAGTGGCGCTGGCTCGCATCAAGGACTATGCGGCGCCGCGACGCAAGCAGCTGTTGGTGGTGGAGGACAACGCAGCCGAGCAGTTAAGCACCAAGGAGTTATTGGGGCATGATGATATTGACATCAACGTAGTGAGCACGGGCGGGGAGGCGCTTGCACTGCTTAGCCAACAGCTCTTTGATTGCGTCGTGCTTGATTTGCGCTTGCCGGATATGCCGGGCTTCGCGGTGTTAGAGCGTATGCGCGACACCCCGGAGCTGAGCGAGGTGCCAGTAGTGGTCTTTACTGGAAAAGAATTGTCGTCGGAAGAAGACGCCCGGCTCCACACGCTCGCGCGTAGCGTAGTGGTCAAAGGGGTCGAGTCGCCAGAGCGGCTGCTGGACGAGACGGCGTTGTTCCTGCATCGGGTGATTGCCGATCTACCGCCAGAAAAGCAACAGATGCTTGACCGGCTACATCGTTCGGATGACGCCTTGATGAGGAAGAAGGTGCTGGTGGTGGACGACGACGTGCGTAATATCTTCGCCCTCAGCAGTGTGCTGGAGCGCCGCGGCATGACGGTGTTGACGGCAGGCACTGGCCGCGAGGCGATTGCCATGCTGGACTCGACGCCAGATGTAGGACTCGTACTGATGGACATTATGATGCCGGAAATGGACGGCTACGAAACCATGCAAGTGATCCGTCAGAACTCTGCTTTCCAACGGCTGCCCATCATCGCCCTGACGGCGAAGGCGATGAAAGGGGACCGCGAGAAGTGCCTAGAGGCTGGCGCGTCTGACTACCTTGCAAAACCGGTTAATACTGATCAACTGTTATCAGCTCTGCGCATGTGGTTGCATAGGTAGAAAAGGCGCTTAAGAGTTAGTACTGTTGATGAGGTAGAGGATTGCTGTAAGAGGGAAGAAGACAATGACTGAGCACGAGATGGTGAACATTCTGATGGTGGATGACCAACCGTCCAAGCTGCTCAGTTATGAAGTGATCCTCCGTGAACTGGGAGAGAATCTCATTAAGGCGGGTTCGGGGCGAGAGGCCCTGGAGCACCTGCTGAAAACCGATGTAGCCGTCGTCCTGATGGACGTGAGCATGCCAGAGATCGACGGCTTTGAACTTGCAGAGATCATCCGCCAGCATCCCCGCTATCAGCAGACGGCGATCATTTTTATCTCCGCCGTACATCTCACTGACATTGATCGAATGAAAGGGTACGCCCACGGGGCGGTCGACTATATTTCTGTTCCCATCATACCCGAACTCTTACGCGCCAAAGTCAGCGTGTTCGCTGAATTGTACCGGAAGACACGGCAATTAGCGCGGCTCAATAGCGAACTCGAACAGCGCGTGGCCGAACGCACAGCCGATTTACAACGCGTCAACTCCGAGTTGATGGAGCTCAACGCTGAACTCTCGCGGAGTAATCGAGAACTCGACGACTTTGCCTATATTGCTTCTCATGATTTACGTGAACCGCTGCGCGGCATCCATAGCTACTCGCATTTTCTTTTGGAGGACTATGGCGACAAGCTGGATAGCGAGGGAACGAGCCGACTGCGCACCCTCGTGCGACTCTCTCAACACATGGAAGCGTTGATTGCTTCACTATTGCGTTACTCCCGCATCGGTCGAGAAGACCCACCTTCAACAAAAGTGAATCTCAACCAGGTGGTGCAAGATGCAATGGAAATGCTCAAGACTCGGATAGACGCCGATCAGGTGCAGGTGTGTTGCCGACAGACTTTGCCCTTGGTCTGGGGCGATCGCGCCCAACTCACGGAAGTCATGGTGAATCTACTCAGTAACGCCATCAAATATAACGATAAAGCCGAGAAATGGGCAGAAATCGGCGTCCGTGAGTCTGAGACTCTTGGTGAGCCGGTGGTTTGTTTTGTGCGCGACAACGGCATTGGCATTGCACCGGAGCAGCACGGTAGGATCTTCGAGATCTTTCGCCGGCTGCATGGGCAAGATGAATTTGGCGGCGGCATGGGCGTCGGGTTGACAGTAGTCAAGAAGATTGTTGAACACTTCGGCGGGCGCGTGTGGGTAGAGTCAAGCGTTGGAAACGGAGCGACCTTTTATTTCACTATCAACCAAGAGAAACCAGAGCCTCCGGTGCAATGAACCGCAGACAAGGATGGTCTTTTTTTTCTTTCCTTATTTTCTGCTAAACTGAATGCTAATCGAGGACGCTCGGCGAGCCCAGTAAAATCCAAGGAATTATCATTTTGTCTTTGACGAATCTGTATCAACGCCGTCGTCCCGCTGAAATCCTGTTAGTAGAAGACTCATTGGCTGATATTCGCCTATTCACTGAGGCTATGAAGCAGTGTTCCATCCCGCATCATCTTACGGCGATCGATAATGGTCAGGAAGCGCTTGCGTTCTTACGTCGTGAAGGCTCTGGCGCCGGGAGCCCACGACCTGACTTGGTGGTGTTAGACCTTAACTTGCCTGGCCTCAACGGGCGCGAATTGCTTGCGGCTATCCGCGCAGACTCGGCTTTCCAACACCTGCCGGTCATCATCCTAACGTCTTCTACCTCTCCCCAAGACGTTCGCGAGCTATATCGGACTTCGGCGAACTGTTTTGTCATAAAACCTCTTGATATAGACCAGTTCTTCTTTGTGGTGCGGACAACGATCGAGTTTTGGTTAGGCGTGGCGACTATCCCAGACGGCGTACTGTAACTGAGTACTCTAGATCTCATCCGCGCCTGACTCACACCATCTGCGTGTACAAATAAATACCCACTGCTCTAAGCTGTATAATCGTCCCCACATTCCGTAGCACTCCAAGCTACACTCCACTTCCTATTTGTGGGCCCCAGCAGCTTATCCCAACGTGGTCCGGAATACTTTTGTCTCCTCCAGGGTTCAGCTCTTGGCTGTAGAGGCGCAGCCGTGGGGTGCGCAAGCCTTGAGATCGTGCGAATGTATTCTTATGTATTTCTACCCGTGAAGCTCCGAGCTCAGCTTGCTCGAAGGGGCGAAACACTCAAATCCAGATCTTGGCGTATTCTGCCTATGGCTCATCTATAAAGGGATGAAAATTTCTCTTCTTTCGCGCCCCTTTGTTGGCCTTTTTTTTGCTCCTCTAAAATAGCAAGGAGGATTGATTATGCGTACTAAACGGTATCTTTCTCTCTTATTACTGTTCAGTTGGCTTTGGCTAGCCAGTGAAGTCGCGGCTGCGCCAGTGCTCAAGATAGCGTCGGAGCAAGCTCCGCCGGAGATGCATAACCTACAGCAGCAACTGCTTTCTCCTGATACAGACGCCCAACCCAAAGATCGATCTCAAATCGATCAACTACAACCTTATAGGGAGGCTCCACATATTCGCGTCAAGCCCAAGCAGCACTGTGAATCGCTCGAAGTTATTGCGGCGAGCTGCGAGCCGGCGCCGGGCAGCCCCTTATCGGCTTTTCCCGTAGTGCTAAATACCATACATCTTGACAAGACAGTCTCTTCGTAAGTGTTTTGTCGTTCCTATAGCGGGTTGCATCTA
>CAZUFQ010000799.1:0-3620 GCA_964618735.1 uncultured Enterobacteriaceae bacterium | reverse complement strand
AAGGCGCTGACCTGTGGCTGAATTCTTATGTTATTCCTGCGCCGGACAATCCCGCAGCCCGTCAACGATTCCGTACCTTGTTTATCGAAAATTTCCATGGTTTCCTCTCCCCTTGGTATCTGGCGCGCCCGCTCAATCCTCCCACGTTGCAAAGGCTGGGAGAAATCCACATCCCAACTCTGTTGCTGACCGGTCAGTTAGAGAATCCAGAAAATCTTGCGGTCTTGGATACGCTTGCGACAAAAATCACCAACGCGAAAAAGATCATCATTCCTCAGGCTGGGCACCTCCCGCAAATGGAGAAGCCGGAAGAGTTCAATCATGTCGTGCTCGATTTCTTGAGGAAACACTAGTGAACGTCGAGAAGAAGAATGCGAGTGAACAAGCGGTCTAGGCTGTAACCGGTCTCCTAACCGCGCCACAGTCCGCGCTAGGGACCCGTAGGTGACGGGTTCGTCGGGGTCAGGAGACTCGCGCTGAACCGGGACAATTTCTACAGTAAGGAGTAGTCTGATGAAAAAGATATGGTGGGGTATTGCAACGGTTATTGTGATTGGGGCGCTACGTTTGCTGACAACAGCAGAAGCCGGAGAACAGAAGCTCACTGGAAGTTTTTCTGGGAGTTTGATAACAGCGCAGATTGATATTGACGGTGATGGCATGCCAGGTGGGTTCTCGATGGTGCGAGGAAAGAGCAACCTCGGCTCCATCACAGTTCAGACGATCGGTGAAAGTGCTGCACGCCTGCCTGCTGTTCAGGTGTGTCCTAATGGCAACATGGAGTTCCCCTTATTGATGGCGCATGCTGTTATCCACTTTGATGACACAGGGGATTTGCTCTTCGCTAAAGCCTCCTCTGGGGCCACTTGCTTTGATCCAAAGGCTGGCGTGTTTATTTCAAAATGGAAAGGCGTCTTCGCCGGAGGCTCAAGAAAGTTGACTAATGCGACTGGCGCCTTTGAAGTGACCTCAAGCGGGAAAGCGCTTGTCGGGGATCGCAAAGGACACGAATTTGACTATCTGACCGGTGAGTTCTCAGGAACAATAGTTACGCCGTAGCGACAAGTAGGGGACAAAACTGATGCTAATATGGCTTGCGATACTCGTACTAAGTCACTTGTTAGGCCCTGTCGCTTTTGCAGGGACCCCGATACCAGCGGAGCCCTCACGGCTTGTCGGCCCCGTACAGACGACGACCACGGCTACAACAATTGCGGGCAGAGAAGGTGAACGGGTGGTCTCTCATTATGATTCCTCGGGCAACGAAACTGAAACTGTCCGCTATGCCGATACCGACAGTATCGTGGAAAAATCTGTCCACACCTACAACTCGAATGGCAAGAAAACGGAGACGATAACCTATAATCCAGACGGCTCGCTGCTCACGAAAACGCTTTACCTTTATGATTTTCAAGGACGATTGAGCGAAACGACAACTCTGGATGACGTAGGAATCATTAACCACATGGTATATACCAGCGACGAAAAGAGGCAAACGGTCGAGGAAACGATCACTCCCGCCCGTCAGGAAGTTACCAGACGCTTGACTCATTTCTACGATAGCAAGGGGCTAGAAACCTCAACTGTCATCATTGCTCGGGACGGCGGCATGAGCAAAATCACTTTTGTCTATGATGACAAGGGAGACTTAACCGAACGCGTCGTGTGCGCCAAGGATGGGTCAGTGATCGATCGTTTGCGCTATGAGTACGAGTTCGATGCCGTCGGCAATTGGATCAAGCAGACAGAGTTCATTTGTCCCCCTGCTGAAGAGAATGTGGACGCCGCTTGTACGCCAGCCGCGATGACTGTTCGGACCATTACCTACGCTGTGCAGAATCTGCCCAGCTCTCCTCCCAAGAAAGACAAGAGCAACTGAACACCAATCATTGTTACGGAAAGGTCACTACATGGCTCAAGTCCCTCTCGCGCGTAAACTCGCCTTCTCCGCTAGCGGTCTGGGTGGTTGTGCCTGTCTCGTCATCGCCAATGCATATTTAATGTATTTCTACACTGACCTTGTCGGGCTCAACATCGGCTTGGTCGGGCTTGCGCTGAGCATCACACGAGTTTTAGATGCTTTCAACGATCCCATCATCGGATACATGTCGGATAAGACACACACGCGCTGGGGACGGCTACGACCGTGGATTGCTGCCGGAGCCATTCCGGGGAGTCTCACGTTTGCGTTGCTTTTTCAACCGCCAAACACGACGGATCAATACCTGTTATTTTTCTATCTTCTTCTTGTGTTCTTTGTCTGCGACATTTTCGCCACGATGTGTGGCGTACCCGGGTTCGCTCTGACGGCTGAACTTTCTTCCGACTATCAAGAACGGACGCAGATCTTTGCGCTGTGCACGTTTTTTAACAACGTCGGTACGATTCTCGGCGGGTTTCTTCCTTTTGCTGTTGCACTCTTTGCCGATCTACGCATTGGGTATGCGCGAGTCACGCTTTGGGCTGCACTTATTTCAGTGCTTTTTACTCTGCTTGCGTTGTTCGCCCCGGAGCGCCCAGATGCTCTCCGTGGAGCCACCGCCGGATTTCACGACTTTTGTCATGGATATTTGACATGCCTTCGCCACCGCCTCTTTCGCACGCTGCTCATGACCTGCTTTTTATTGAATGTTGGGATGTGGATCGGCTACGCTGTCGGCGTCTATGCGCTCGTGTATTGGCTGGGATTCGCGCTAGGTGAGATTGGCTTTATTTACCCCGTCTGGCTTGGAGCTTCGTGTTTGTTTCTGCCCTTTTGGACCTGGCTGTCCGGACGAATTGGTAAGGAGGTCGCGCTCAAATGGGTGCTTTTGTATGGGGCTGCAATGTATTTTGCTTTGTATTTCCTTACTCCTAATAAACTGCTCGTCTATATGCTCGTAGTCTTTTCAGGGTTCGGGCTCGCTGGTTTCGTGGCTCTGCCCTCCTTGTTAGCGGATGTTCTTGACGTCGATGAACTCGATACTGGCGCACAACGCGCGGGAACATTTCTCGGCTTATGGAATTTGATTACAAAAGGGGCCACCGCTATTGGACCGCTTGTCGCCGGATGGATTCTTGATGCTCTGGGGTACATTCCGAGCGCTCAACAGGCGCCTATTGTCATCGAAGCCCTCCGTTGGCTCTATGGTCCCGTTCCCGGAATCTTCTGTCTGATCAGCTATATCGTGTTTAGGAATTTCTCTTTGACGCGCGAACATGTCAACGAAATTCAAGCCGAGCTGTCTCGCCGCCGAACACTTAGTGAGGGGAGGACAGAAGCGGGATCAGCAGGTTCAGTTTAGTATTGTTCTTCCTAATATCTACAGCGCGAATTCATTCGCCCATAATTTCCGACAGAACATCTACCACGGATAGACAATGATTCCACCCGAGAGCTGCCTTAGGGTGCTATCTAAACTGACAACAACGGCTCGCTTCACTCGTTGCTCGTCTTGCAGGGCCTGGAGTCCTTTGAGGTGTTGTTCGTCCACCTACGTAGTCGCTTTACACTTGACGGCAAGGTCGAGGTTTTTGAATCGATCACCACGCGCGTGTCTTTGTTCGCCAATACTTCAAGCGGTCCGGTGCAATGAAAAGTGTTAAGCGTATTCGGCTCGACGGTGAACTCCATCGATCCG
>CAZUFQ010000798.1:0-3622 GCA_964618735.1 uncultured Enterobacteriaceae bacterium | reverse complement strand
CGCAAGCCCGAGCAGGCCCTGACGGTTTCCCGCAAACTGGTCAACGACAACCGCAAAAGGGTCGAGATTGGAACCATGGCCGGGGTCGGCCTCATTCCGGCCGAAGCGGAGCTGGCGACCCGCAAGCGCGACCTGGTTACGGCTCAAACCCGGCTCCAGACCACCGAGCTCGCGCTGAAGAATGTGTTCAGCAAGAAGATCGACACCGGTCTGGCCGCAGCCCGTATCGAGACGAGCGAGACGCTCCCCGAGCCGAGGACTGGGGATGTTCCGAGTTACGATCAGGCTCTGGCCATGGCGCTGGAAAAGCGTCCGGAGCTGCGTCAGGCCGCCATGAATCGCATGCCAATGCTGAGTTTCGGCATCCTCTGCCTGTACGGCGCAATCGGCTTCCTCGACACGTTGCATTTTCGCAAGGTGTCTCCAGACACTCCCAACGGCGGCAATATCCAAAGCGTACTCGATACCTTCTGCACGCCGCTCATCGCTCACACAGAAAAGACCTACTCGGCGCCGTTCGCGATCCACTTGTTTACCAAAGAAAACATGACCACGCCGGACGGCAAACAGATTCGCGATTATCCGCGCCTGGTATTTGCGGGCGCAGCGCTTCAAGATCCGAGCGACACATGGTCCGACATCCAAGCAAAAGGGTTGACTGGCCTCCTCTGGGGTCTTGGCGTCGGTCTGTTACTGTTGTTGGCGGCCCGATGGTTAACCGGAGAACTCTGGGTCGGAGGATTTTTACTGGCTGTTACCGTAGTGTTTGCGGAAATTGTCGTCTTAAGTCCACACTACCACATCCTCGGTACGGACAAGACTGGTCAGGACGTTTTGTACATTGGACTCAAAAGCGTACGCACCGGCCTTATCATCGGCACGCTCACGACACTGATTGTGACGCCTTTCGCCATTCTCTGCGGCGTGCTGGCCGGTTATCTGGGCGGCTGGGTCGATGATGTCATCCAGTATGTCTACTCCACGTTAGAGTCGATTCCTGACATCCTCCTCATCGCCGCCGCGATGCTGATCTTCCAGGTGGGTCTCACTGAAGAAGAGACGATCATCTCGGCGGACAAACGCCTTGTATATCTTTGTGTGATTATGGGCATCACCTCCTGGACCGGGTTGTGTCGGCTCCTGCGCGCCGAAGTGCTCAAGCTACGAGAAATTGAATATGTACAAGCAGCCGATGCGTTCGGCGTCAGTCGGACCCGCATCATCCTGCGCCACCTGATCCCCAATGTTATGCATATCGTGCTGATTTCTACTGTCCTCCGCTTCAGCGGTCTTGTGCTAGCCGAGGCCGTGCTCGCCTACGTCGGAATCGGAGTTGATCCATCGATGCAATCGTGGGGCAACATGATCAACCAGGCGCGCCTCGAACTCGCCCGCGATCCGGTCGTGTGGTGGAATCTTTTTGCCGCTTTCGTGTTCATGCTCGGCTTGGTCTTGCCGGCAAATTTGTTTGGGGACGCGGTACGCGATGCGCTCGACCCGCGGCTGAGGATTCGGTGATCTATGTTGCTGCATGTACGCGATCTCAAAACCTACTTCCATACCAAAGAAGGTCCAGCTAAAGCGGTTGACGGCGTCTCCTTCGACATTGAAGCGGGAGAAACGGTCGCGCTTGTCGGCGAATCCGGCTGCGGTAAGAGCATGACCGCCTTGTCGATCCTCCAGCTTGTCCCACAACCCGCAGGCTACCATCCCAGCGGTTCCATCGAGTTTCTCGGTCAAGATCTTATGCGTCTGCCGGAAATGGAAAAACGCAAACTGCGCGGCAGCGCTATCTCAATGATCTTTCAAGAACCGATGACAGCGCTGAATCCCGTGTTCACTGTTGGGTATCAGCTGACCGAGCCTCTTCTTCAGCACCAAGGGTTGACGCGAGTAGAAGCCGAGCGCAAAGCCGTTGAGCTGCTCGGACAGGTGCACATCCCCGACCCCGAGCAACGCGTGCGCGAGTATCCACATCAACTTTCCGGCGGCATGAAGCAACGCGTGATGATCGCCATGGCGATGGCGTGCGAACCCAAGCTGCTCATCGCCGATGAGCCAACGACCGCTCTGGATGTGACGATCCAAGCGCAGATTCTGGACTTGATGAAAGAACTGCAGCGGAAAAAAGGCACGGCGATTCTGCTCATCACCCATGACTTGGGCGTGGTCGCAGAAACTGCGGACCGTGTCGCGATTATGTATGCCGGTCGTATTGTGGAAATGGCGCCGTGCAAGCAACTGCTTGCAAATCCAGCGCATCCCTATACCGTCAAGTTGCTGCAATCGTTGCCTTCCGGCGACCAGCGCAATCGGGCGCTGCAAACCATTGAAGGTCGGGTGCCCTCACCGCAACAGTATCCGCCCGGTTGTCGTTTTGCCGATCGTTGCCACATGGTGCATCCGCCGTGTCGCACAATTGACCCGGCGCTGCTTCCTGTCGAAACCCATCACACCGCTGCGTGTATTCTCTACGACGAACAGCTCCAAGGGCGCAAGGTTTCCCCGAGTGAAGCGTGGATCACGCCGCCGCAGCGTCCACATCTGTCGGAACAATACACGGACGAGCCGTTCATTCGTCTCGCTGGACTTAAAGTTTACTTCCCCATCAGAAGGGGCCTATTGAAACGTGTGGTCGGCTACGTCAAAGCTGTAGACGGTGTTGACCTCGAAATGCATAAGGGTCGAACGCTTGCACTCGTCGGCGAGTCTGGCTGCGGCAAAAGCACCCTGGGAAAAGCCCTCCTCCAATTGATCAGACCAACTGCCGGTGAGGTCACTGTCGATGGGGTCAGTATCTCCGCTCTCGATAGGGAGACGTTACACCCCTATCGCCGCAAACTGCAAGTGATCTTCCAGGACCCATACTCGTCGTTGAATCAGCGCATGATGGTCGGCGAGATTGTCATGGAAGGGATGAGCGTGCACGGTATTGGCCGCAATCGCGCCGAACGTGAAGAACGCGTCAAAGCGATCTTGTCGCAGGTGGGTCTTGGCCCGGAAGTGATCTATCGTTATCCACACGAATTTTCTGGTGGACAACGTCAACGCATCGGCATCGCGCGTTGTCTCGCGGTGGAGCCGGAGTTTATCGTCTGCGATGAAGCCACCAGCGCATTGGATGTCTCCGTGCAAGCGCAAATCTTGAATCTATTGGAAAGGCTGCAAGCAGATCTGGGACTGACCTATCTCTTTATCACGCATAACCTTGGAGTCGTGGAATACTTGGCGGATGAAGTCGCGGTGATGTATCTTGGACGTATTGTTGAAAAAGGAAAAACAGAAGAAGTGTTCGGCAGCCCGAAACATCCATACACACAAGCATTACTCTCCGCGATTCCCAAATTGGATCCAATAACGGGGGCCGAAAAAATTCGTCTCTCTGGAGATGTTCCGTCGCCAGTCAATCCGCCCAGCGGCTGTCACTTTCACACACGCTGTCCGTATGTCATGCCTCGCTGCCTGGGAGAATATCCTCCAGCGTACTCACAGTCAGATACACATACGGTCAAGTGTTTTCTCTACGGTCCAGCAGTGCAGAGGGAGCCCATCTGACCCAACAAGTCTACTATATGGAGAGCACACCAAGAATTGGGGAGAGAGATAGTGTATAAGACACACC
>CAZUFQ010000797.1:1895-3623 GCA_964618735.1 uncultured Enterobacteriaceae bacterium | reverse complement strand
ATCGGCGTTTTTTTCTTGCCCTCAGCTTTCCATTCGTAGAATCCATCAGCAAGCACGATGCAGCGACGCTTCTGCAGCGCGCGCCGAAAGCTGGGTTTTTCCGCAAGGGTTTCCGCTCGCGCGTTGATCATACGATCGCCGATGGACGGCTCTTTTGCCCATGAAGGAATGAGACCCCAACGCAAGAAGCCTGCGCGTCGTTCTTCTGCGCCGATTACTGCGAGCACCGGTTGACTTGGGGCGATATTGTAGCGCGGTTGCACCGAGAGGTTAGCTGCACGGAAGGAAAACCGCATCTCTAACTGTTCTAAATCCGTTGTCAAAGTGAATCGTCCACACATAGAGAGAGGCCCTCCCATTTCAAAAAGGATTTCGATGAGTTTACTATACACCCTATGGACCTGATCGAAATCTATCTTCGCTTGCAACGCGAAGATATCGCTCTCCTTAAATTTGTTATCGAAGCCTATGAAGGCATCGGCATCGTCCGCACGATCGACCGTAAAAAGGCGACCGTGGCCGTGCTTGCCATGCCGGACTTACTGCATCACGTGCGAGCGGTGCTGGAGTCACTGCGCGAACATATGGATTGGTACGAGATTCCACGGCCAGAGGAACAGGACGACTGGCTCATGCAAAAGGTGCATGAGGAATAGAAAAAAAGGTATAGTTAACTTTGTTCTTAGGATGGACTTCTTAGCGTAACGTAGAACGTCGAGCCGCGGCCGACTTCGCTCTCCACTCTTACCGCGCCTCTTAAGAGCTCCAGCATCCGCTGCACTATATAGAGCCCGAGCCCGGCTCCTTCATATCGACGCGTC
Organism: uncultured Enterobacteriaceae bacterium; assembly: GCA_964618735.1. Taxonomy (GTDB): domain Bacteria; phylum Desulfobacterota; class Binatia; order Bin18; family Bin18; genus SYOC01. The sequence continues at coordinate 2,802 of CAZUFQ010000797.1, read as the reverse complement.
GCTGAGCTATCCCCTTGCCTAAACATCTCGAATATCACTGGCCTCACCTCTGGCGCAATCCCGATGCCAGTATCGGTCACGCAGAACTCCAGTCCCTCGGCAGAGGGGTACACATCCACCGTGACGTGGCCTTGTTGGGTAAACTTTATCGCATTGCTGAGCAAGTTTTGGAGCACGAGTCGCAGCTTCGTCCGGTCCGTGTGCAGCACGGGCAACACCGGAGGGACCCGCCATACTAAACCTACCCCGGGTTTCATGTTGAGCCGCTGCTGGGTTTCCACTCTAAGTTCCTCCATCAGCTCCGTCACGTTCACCGCTTCTCTGACCGCGCGCAGCTGTCCCGCCTCTAGTTCGCTCACGATCAGAATGGCTGTGATGAGGTCCAGTTCCTTCTCGGCCGCATTCTTGACTATCTGCAAAGCCACATTTTGCTCGGCTGTCAGCGGGCCAAGGTCTCCCTCCAGCGCAAGGTCGGTGTAGCCCAGGATGGAGTTGAGGGGAGTGCGTAACTCGTGCGATACGGTAGACAAAAAATCGTCCTTGAGGCGGCCGATCCTCTCCAGCTTCGCCAAGAGTTGCGCGTTGGCCAGCGCCAGAGACGCGAGCTGGGCGATCCCAGAGGCAAAACGCTTGTGGCTCGGGGTAAACTCTGTATTCCCCTGATATGCGACTATCTGGTAGCCGACAAGGTCTTGTCCTTGCCATAGCCCTACGCAGAGCGCCGCGGTCGCGCCGAGCGGATGGAAGATAGCCTGAGGAGCCGAACCCTGCGGCATATCCGCCGTCACTTCGCATACCTGCCGTACTTCAAGCTTCGCCCTAACGTTCCCCAGACCCCCGGGCGTCGTTTTCAGGCAGAGGGGCATGTCACCGTGTTCTGCGGTGGATCTGGCCGACTCCGCCATTC
>CAZUFQ010000797.1:0-1885 GCA_964618735.1 uncultured Enterobacteriaceae bacterium | reverse complement strand
CCGGCTGTTCGGCCGTCATTTCGATCACCTCGCGTTCTTGCAGCTGTGCCTTAACGTTCCCCAGAGTCTCGGGGTCCGGTTTCAGGGCGCTGAGCATTTCCCAGTGTTCCTGGGTGTAGCCGTAGCCCGCCGCCATTCGGTACACTTTCTTTTCCGGCTGCCAAACGGCGATCGCGCTGCGATCGCACCTGAGAGTTTCCACTGTAGCTTGGCAGAAACGATCTAAGAGGGCCGATGTATTAAGCGCAGCGATCAACTCTTGTCCCACCTTCGCCAGGATCGCGGTCATCTGGGCTTCCTGCTGCAGCGCCTCTTTGGCCCGCTGCCGGTCCGCGTCCACACGAGAGAGCGCTCTTGCATGCCACCACAGCAGGGGAGCAAAAATGCTCACGTTTGCGACCGCCAAGAGCGCGACCCCCACTTCCGGATTGTAGACACCTGCCCACTGTCCGACCAACGTCAAGCAGCCCAGCAGGAAAGACCCCGCAATCACGGCCAGCAGTAACCAGCGCGCCATGCCGCCGCCACCGCGCCTACTCGTGAAGACGGCCATCAGCCTCCGGTCTGGCAGCACTATCTAGGTCATGCTTTGCTAAGACCGTATGACAAAAACCTTTCATCATTGATTCTGCCCCAGTGTCATATCTGTCTTTTTGGAGGCGCAACACGCAATACCGATGCCAAGTGTAACATCTTGAGAACATGTAGATTCGCGAATGGAGCCTTCGCGAATTATCCGCGAATTCGCGACATACTTATGAAAGAAAAATGAGTAGCTGATCAGTGGTGGAGTAAGGCAGCCGCTAGTCGGTTTTGAAGCGATGTTTATTGATTTTCAGGGCGCGGATCTTCGATTCCAGCGTTGAAGCTGGCATCCCCAGCTTAGCAGCTGCTCCTGAGGGACCCGACACTCGGCCTCGGCTTTCCGCTAAGGCCGCTTCTATTCTTTTTTTCTCATGGGACGGAGGCTTTGTAGTGAGCGGTTGGCCGGTCGGCGACAAAACCGCCGCTCCAGCCAACCACCGCGCATCGACCGTGAACATCTCCGTCTCACAGACAATCACTGACCGTTCAACTACATTCTGCAGCTCACGAATGTTTCCTGGCCACGGGTACGCCTGCAGCAACTCCAGCGTCTGTGGGTGGATGCTCCGGATCTTCTTCCCCATTGTCCGGGCATAACGATCCAAGAAGTACTTCACCAGCAACGGGATGTCGTCTTTGCGGTCGCGCAACGGCGGCAGCTCGATAGGAAAGACGTTGAACCGATAGAACAGGTCGCTGCGAAAGGCGCCGGCAGCGAGCGCCGCTTCCAAGTCCCGGTTGGTAGCGGCAATCACCCGCACATCCACACGAAAGGATTGAGCGCCGCCCACACGTTCAAATTCGCGCTCCTGGAGCACGCGCAACAGCGCATGTTGGGCCTCCGCTGGCAGTTCCCCGATTTCATCCAGAAAGAGCGTGCCCCCGTCCGCGAGCTCAAAACGGCCCAGCCGCCGCTGCAGGGCGTCGGTGAACGCCCCTTTCTCATGGCCGAACAATTCCGAGGCAATGAGGGAGGGTGGAATGGCGGCGCAGTTCACGCTAACAAAGGAGCGCGAGGCCCGCGACGAGCGTTTGTGGATGGCCCGCGCGATGAGTTCCTTGCCCGTACCAGTTTCTCCGGTGATGAGTACAGTGGCGTTGGTCGGGGCCACCTTGGCAACATGGGCCAGAACCGCACGCAGGGCTGGCGAGGCGCCGACAATCTCCTCGAACATGAAGGCGGTGTCGATTTCCTCACGGAGCACGATGTTCTCTTTGTAGAGCTGGTCTCTTAGAACCTGGATCTCCTGAAACGCCTTCTCCAACGTCTCCTCGGCTTGCTTGCGCTCGGTGATATCCA
>CAZUFQ010000796.1:0-3623 GCA_964618735.1 uncultured Enterobacteriaceae bacterium | reverse complement strand
CTACCTCTCCGAGGAAGATCCTTATAGGAACGAAACCTTTCTGGGAAGGCCTATAACGCAAAGAAAGGAGTTCGTTATGTGAACCCATCCCACCTTACACGCGCTGCAGACCCTCAAACTCTTCGGCAGGGCGGAAGCCCTGGAGCACCAACTCCAGCAGCCTGATCTCCAAACCCTCTCCTTTGAGGAACGCTTAGCCTTGTTGGTCGATCGGGAAGTGTTGGCCCGCGAGAATCGACGGCTGGCCCGGCTCTTACAAACCGCAAAACTCAAAGTGTCGGCCTGCATCGAGGACCTCGATTACCGCCACCCCGGGGGGCTCAAACGCGGACAACTCACACCCCTCCTGACCGAGGAGAGGACTGGCTGCGCACCCATCACAACCTTTGCCTCACGGGGGCCGAAGGCACCGGCAAAACCTGGCTCGCCGGTGCCTTCGGCCAGTTGGCCTGTCGCTTGGGCTTCTCCGTGCGCTATCTGCGCCTCCCTCGGCTCTTTGCGATGCTCCGGATCGCTCATGGGGATAGCAGCTATCTGCGCTTGCTCCAACTCTGGACCAATACCGATCTCCTCATCCTCGATGATTGAGGCTTGGATGCCTTGACCTCCCCTGATCGCAAAGATTTGCTTGAACTCATGGATGATCGCCATGGCTTGCGCTCCACCCTTATTACCAGCCAACTCCCCTTAGCGCATTGGCACGCCTATCTCGGGGAGCCCACCGTGACCGACGCGATTCTTGATCGCCTTTTCCATAATGCCCACAAACTGCATCTGAAGGGAGACTCCATGCGAAAAACCACGCCGCTCTTGACCCAACTGGATCACTCAGAATAAAACTACACTCTCCAGCGTTTGCTTCTGGGGAACGTGATCACGTTCCCCAGATTCCCTGATCACTTTCACCAGAATACGCACTCTTCCTCAATGCAACCCACCACGTCCTGGAATCCTAGTACGTCGGTGAGAAAGAGAAAATCAATACAAAGGAGAGAAAACTAGGCTGCTTACATTCTTCGGTCTCTACTTTGGTGGTTTTTGTAAGGCGGGATATAGGGAAATCACTACACCATTCTGGACAGTACTCTACAAAGATAGATGAGTACGGTAAGAATAGGGCCAACAAAAATCTTTGGGACCATAGCGCTATGAACGGGAGGCGAGCACTGAAGAAGAAGACACAGCCCGGAATCTGCGCCACGCTGGGGACAGGCTAGACGCCTGTCCCCCCACTCACTAGTCGGCAGTTGCACAGCCGACTTCCCGACCACCTGGTCAGAAGTAGATCTATTCCGCTTCCGGCGGGGCAAAGATCGTGACCCCGAAAAGCGGATCTTTCAGCGTACGTAAAGTATGAGGCGCTCCGGCAGGAATCGTCAGGACGTCGCCAGCACGGATCTCTTGTTCTTTACCAGAGACTCGGGCGATCGCACAACCGTCGACAACATAGATGATTTGGTCTCCTTTGTGAGTGTTCTCGCGATCATTGCTGAAGTTGGCGGGAATAGAGAACGCCATCGTCTGAGTCTGAGGGGTCTTTTGCAAGGCATGGGCAGCGACCTTCGAAGCGTCCCCTCGAAGTGCTAAGACGTTCGTCACATCCAAGCCATTCTTGTCTGTTCCCAACTCCTTCATTTGGGCTTCGAAGAGTTCGTCGGAGATGAGCCCTTTTCGATAGGCCTTAAGAAGTTGTTGAACTTCAAAATCCTTTGTTGCCATAACTAATCCTCCTTCTTTTCTTCTAGTGGCCTGTATGACACATCTACGCTGGAGTTGCAATGTTTTCCGAATATCTGGCCATTAATACAGCACCTGCACCTCTTTGAGCCTAGCAATCTCTTGGTCAGCATAGCCAAGCACTTCACGCATCACTTGGTCAGTATGTTGCCCGAGCAACGGAGCAGGCTGGCGTACACCGTTGGGCGCTTGCGTTAGCAGCCAAGGAATTCCGGTGTGCGTCCGCACCCCTATTTCTGGATGCGACATTCGCGCAAAAAACCCGCGTTCGTTGAGATGAGCATCTTCCGCCAAGTCCTTGCTGGTCATCGAAGGAAACGCTGCTACGCCAACTGTCTGCAGCGTACGCGTCACTTCCCATTTCGCGCGTGTTGCGGTCCACTCGCTCAACATCTGCTCCAGTGCATCTTCGTTGGCTTTGCGATCTAGAGCAGTACGAAAACGCATATTTTCTGCAAGCTGAGGTTGTCCAATTGCCTGACACAAAGCCCGCCACTCTGCATCCGTCCCACACGCGATCGTGACCCACTCATCTTGCCCCGCGCAGCGAAAACAGTTATGCGGGGCCATCCACGGATCGCGGTTGCCTTGCCGGGGCAGTTGCGTTCCGTTCATTGCGTACTCCATCCAGCCTTCAGGCACGAGCGTGGCAACAGACTCCCATAGTGACACATCAATGTATTGCCCTTGGCCAGTGCGATGACGTGCAGCCAGCGCTGCACAAATCGCCACAGCAGCCGTAATGCCCGAGTTGGGATCTCCGTACGAGAGCCCAACTTCTTGGGGTGGACCTCCCACATAGCCAGTCAAAGAACAAAGCCCTGTCAGCGGCGGAATAGCAGGACCGTAGGCCATGTAGTTACGCTGTGGTCCAGTATGACCATAGCCGGAGATGGACGCTATGATGACGTCTGGCTTGATCGTTTTGAGTTCGTCGTAGCCGAGCCCGAGCCGATCCATTACCCCAGTAGCGAAGTTTTCAACAACAATATCACTGTGTTTAATGAGTTCTTTCGCGAGCGCTACCCCTTCAGGCTTCGTCAGATTCAAAAGGAGACTTTTCTTTCCTTGACTCCACTGGTTAAACAAAGGGCACCGATTCACACCCGGTTCTACATCCGGCGGATAGAGCGGAAGACGGCGGGTAAGATCGAGATGGGCTTGCGACTCGATCTTGATCACTTCTGCTCCTAGATGCGCAAGATGCATGGTGCAGAAGGGACCTGCCCACACCCAACTAAAATCCGCCACGCGCACGCCCGCCAACGGCAAACGGGATTCCACAGTTTGCGGTGTCGCATTCGAGGTTCGGAAATCTTCACTCCTTGCTTTAACTGCTCCAAGACTGACTCGGATTTTTTCGTTATGCTCGCCCAGCAAAGGAGCAGGCCGGCGTACTCGCCACCAAGGCTCCTGCAGCCGATACGGTGCGCCTAAATATGTGAGGGTTCCAGCGCGAGGGTGAGACACATCGACAAAGAAGCGGCGGGCATGCAAGTGTTCCTGCGTCGCAAGCTTGGCCATATCTAACACAGGAGCAAAACAAATCCGTTTTTCCTGTCCTGCCTGAAACAGTTCTTGCACTCGCCATTTACCTATCCACTCTTTCAAGTGAGGTTTTAAGGCGTCTTGGTTCTTGAGCCGTTGCATGCTGTTGCGAAACAGCGGTGAGGCGCTCCACTCGGGGTTGCCCATCAACTCCAGCAGCCGCCGCCACTGATCTTCTTCCGCAACCGCGACAAAGATAGCGCCGTCTTGACATTCAAAGATCCCCCAGGGGTCCTGGAGCCTTCTTCCTAACCGTGTGGTGACCCGACCGAGCATTGTATACGAAATAAAATGGTGCTCCAAAAACGACGCTATATAGGCCTGACTTGAAAGATCAA
>CAZUFQ010000795.1:0-3627 GCA_964618735.1 uncultured Enterobacteriaceae bacterium | reverse complement strand
ATTTCTGACGCACGTGCAAGCGACGCTAGATAAATTCTCGGTGCCAGCACGGGAGCGTGGGGAAGCGTTAGCCTTTATCGAGAGTCTCAAAAAAGAGATTGTGGAGTGACCTCGCCACAGGATGGAGGACCGGGCCATGAAGTTCTACACCTTTGATGAGCTGACCTATCCAGCAGTGCCGCCGGAGTTCGGGCCGGAGATGCGTTTTACTAATCGCTTTTGTGACCCCTGGGCGGTGAACAAGACCTATCACGAACATCTTGATGAATGGGTTCTCTGCGAAGACTTGGGCTTTGATGGAGCCTTTGTCAACGAGCATCACTTCACGGCGATTAATATTCAGCCATCCTGTAACATCACCGCTACGGCCATTATGATGCGCACCAAACGGATGAAAGTCGGCGTGATTGGCAATATCCTGCCGCTGCGTCATCCGGTGCAAACGGCTGAGGAATTCGCCATGATGGACTGTCTTTCTGGTGGTCGCTTCATCGCTGGCATCGTCCGTGGCGTGCCCTTTGAGTATGTGTCCTATAACGTCGACCCCTTCACTAGTCGGGAGCGACTGAAGGAATCCTACGAGATTATTCAGAAGTGCCACACAGAAGAGGTCTTCGACTACGACGGTAAACATTGGAAACTAACGGGAGTTTCCATCTGGCCCAAGCCGATCCAACAGCCGCTTGCCTTCTCGATGCCTACGGGGTCTCTCGAAACTATCTAGTTCGCTGCTGAACGGCGCATCAGCGGCGCGCAAGTGTTTTATCCTTCGCTTGCATTTAAGGACTCGTTCGATCTCTATCGGAAAGTCGCCCGTGACCGTTTCGGTTGGGAGGCTGGATACGACAACTTTGTTGGGGCGCGCTTGCTGCATGTGGCGGAGACCAATGAGCAGGCAATTGAAGAAGCCAAAGAAGCGGTCGCGTATTTCTTTCGAGTGTTCTCACGCCCTGTGAATAATCCTGCGCCGGTGCCGGGGCTGCACACCGATCGTTCTTTTCAACATCGTCAGAACATCGAACAAGACTTTCCCGGGCCACATACGCCCTTTGAGCAAATGCGGAATGATGGGTTTATCGTGTGTGGCGATCCGGATTATGTCACTCGTTGGTTGGAAAACGACATGCGCATTGCGGGCTACGGTCACTTCATGGGGATGTTTCATGTGGGCAACCTACCGCACGAGAAAGTCATGAAGTCCAAACGCTTGTTTGCCGAACGCGTCATGCCGGTTCTGCGCCCACTTAATGTTGATCAGACGACGTTGCAGCAGCCTGCTGTTGCCTCGACTGCTGCCTATCGCGTCAGAGAAGCACAGAACACAGAGAACCTGCCTTTGTATAGCGATTTTAATTATGTCCTGACTCGCGACGCGCTTGAGACGTGCGGAACTTTCACTCGCAGTGAGAATGGAACTGTGCAGATCGGCTGGGAAATGCAAGTGCCGGAGCGCGAACCGGACGGCTTTCCCTACCAGATTATTTTCGTTGGGCCTACCGCTGAACATCGCGGCAGCGCCATCCGCCTGCGCCTTGTCACCCGAGACGGCAGTGAGGTCGCGGATGAAACCGAGGTGCGCTTGGAGTCGGCTCATGAGAATGGAACAGACCGACAGGTGATCTTCCAAGGCAAATATCGACAGTTTAAGGAGATTGAAGATCAACATGCCCCCAATGCGGCGGTGGCGATGCAACGCCGTGTGGTTGCGCAGGATCGCTATTGCATTCGCTTGTTGGTGACTGCGCCGCAAGGAGCCCCGCAACCTGATCTTGACGCCGAGAACTCCTTCTTTGAATTAGAGTGCTTTAAGCACGTCCTGAATGTCACTGCCTGAGCGGAAAAGGAGAAGTTCGATGGGCGCTGGCGACGCATCGCAGTTTACGCGCAACACGGCGAAGGTTGGCGACCTCACCGTTTCTTATCTCAAGGGCGGTCGCGGTCAGCCGCTGCTTTATCTCCACGGCCTGACCGGTTGGGGTCGCTGGGAGACCTATCATATGGCTCTTGGCGTCACCAATCTGGTCTATGCGCCGCAATTGCCCGGCTGGCCGGATGGACAGCTTCCCGCACGCCTCACCTCGGTACGGGATTATGCCCAAGTGATGGCGCAGTTTCTTGACTTCGTGAAGGAGGATCGCGTAGACCTTGTTGGGCATTCGTTTGGCGGCTGGATTGCATTGGCCATGGCTGAAGATTATCCCGAACGTGTGTCACACTTGGTGCTCGTCGATGCGATGGGGCTCGATGTTCCTGACGCGCTAGCGGCGAACCTGGGACGCATGGACGAAGAGGCGTTTTTACAAGCAGCATTTGCGCAGACTGGCGAGGTGGTGATTCGCGGGGACTTTGCCGGCGTGCGAGAAAATGTACGCAAGGGCCAAGAGTTTGAGAAGCAATGGAAAAGTCGTGAGATTGTGGAAACCCTGGTGCATGGAAGTTACGCGGACTCCCAACTGACGAAGCGCCTCTCGACAATTACCGCTGAGACCCTCGTCGTCTGGGGGCGTGAAGACCACATTGTCCCGTGGCGGCATGGCGAGGTGTTAGCGCAGTCGATTCCACGTGCTAAGTTTGCCGTGATCGCCGACGCTGGACACACACCCATGCGAGAGAAACGCGAGACCTTTCAGCGCATCGTCCGGGATTTTCTCATTGGTCAAGACGAAGAACTGGAGCGCGACTCGATGGTGAAGGGGTAGCGGATTTCAATTGGATTTACTTCAAACATTACCCTCACCCGCCCTCGCTTCGCTCATGCTGCCCTCTCCCTGGCAGGGAGAGGGATAGGGTGAGGGTCGAGAGTGGTAACACCGTAGGGCGCGTACCATGCGCCATAGAAACGGTGTGCTTTGCACGCCCTACAAAATGCTGAGCTAGAGTGTCGCCAAATGCGCCGCCAGCTCGTCAGGCGCCGAGAAGAAGGGCGAATGACTGGTGTCCATAGAGATTACCTTCTGACCGGGGAAGGTCTCGTAAACACTCCGCTGGAACGAAAGCGAGTGCGCTTGGTCGCGTAGACACTCAATGAACACTCGGGGGATCCTCCCAAAATTAGCGGCGCTGGTCTGCAACGGCGTCCTCAAGGGAGCTAGCGCCTGAGGCGTCAGCAGAAGTTTGGCTAACGCTACATCCTCAGCAGAACAATCTCCGTAAAAGAGGTTGCCAAGAACCCCCTCGCGCACCATCGAAGCGCTGCGGTCCGCCGTCTGCACGAAATCAGACGCTGAGGTAGATGCGGTGTTGTGTCGAAAAACTTGCCCCATGGACTCTCCATTGGCGGGCAACAGAGCCGTCAAGTAGACAAGAGTTTTGATTTTGTCCGGTCGGTATTCCGCTGTCTGTGTGATAATCCCCCCACCCATGCTATGTCCCACCAACACGACAGGTTCACGCTGAGCATCGAGAATGGCGCAAACGGCGTCTACATAGGATTGCAATGTCACGGACGACACGGGCGTCTTGTCTCTGCCATGACTCGGCAAGTCTGGGGCAATGACGGTGTGACCCTGCTTTTCCAGCAAAGGTACAACCTTGTACCAACACCACGCCCCGTGACAACCGCCGTGAATCAATACAAATGTACTCATGTTCGCTCTCCTTTTTCGCCTATGTATGCAGCAACCCCTT
>CAZUFQ010000794.1:0-3635 GCA_964618735.1 uncultured Enterobacteriaceae bacterium | reverse complement strand
TTTCGGCTTGGGGAACGCTAATTTCAAAGTGAACCGTCCGACGGAAGTGCGCCCCGTCATGCCGAACCAGGTGCTGGAAGGCGACGCGTTCGACGCTGCGTTCAGCGTGATGAACCGCACCGATAAACCCCGTGATCTTACCGTTACCGTGCATGTCGAGGGTAATCTTGAGACAGCGAAAACGCCGGCGGATCTGACCACGACCGTCACGCTAGCGCCGTATAAACGCACGACTGTGCAGATGCCCATACAAACGACGGTAGTAGAGCAGACCCATGAGGTCGCAGCAGGCGCTTTGCGCTTTACAGTCAAGGCCGGCGACGCAACTGACCGCGACGGACTCCTGCATACGCTAGTTGTTAACAAGCGCCGGACGCTGGAGGTAGCCGCCAATTATGGGACGACGACACAAGATCACATCACAGAATCGGTGCAATTTCCTAAGGAGATGCTGCCGGATATTGGCAGCGTCAGTGTGGTGGCCTCACCAACAGTGATTGGCAATGTTGCCGGGGCGTTTCCTTATATGCGCGACTACCTTTACGTTTGCTGGGAGCAGAAGCTCAGCAAAGGCGTCATGGCCGCGCACTATAAAAATTTGTGGGCTTATCTGCCCAATTCGCTCACCTGGGAAGGCAGCGAAGCGCTCCCGCAGGCCACGCTCGATCAGGCGGCAAGTTTTCAGGCCCCGAACGGCGGGATGGTCTACTTTGTCGCCCAAGATCAATATGTTGATCCGTACTTGAGCGCGTACACCGCGATTGCTTTTAACTGGTTGCGGAAGAGCGGCTATCAAATTCCAGAGCTGGTCGAAGATAAGTTGCACGCCTACCTCAATAACCTGCTGAGAAATAATGCGGTTCCGGACTTTTACTCGGAAGGCATGACCTCCACGGTCCGCGCGGTCGCGCTCGCGGCGCTGGCCGAACGCGGCAAGGTCGCGTTGTCGGATCTGGAGCGGTACCGACCCCATGCACCGAAGATGTCACTTTTCGGCAAGAGCCATTTCTTACAAGCGGCGCTGGCCGTGCAGGGCGGCGAACAGTATGCCCAGGAGATAGCGAAGATGATCCTGGCCGCTGCTAATGAAACCGGCGGGAAGTTTGTCTTCAACGAACAATGGGACGATAGTTACACCCGCATCCTGGCCTCACCGTTGCGCGAGAACTGCGCAGTGCTGGACGCCTTCATCACCTTTAGTGAACGGGAGACTGGCAAGACCTTAGTGGGCGACATCCCTTTTAAGCTCGTACGCGCCATCACGCAGGATCGCAAAAACCGCGACCACTGGGAGAACACCCAAGAAAATATGTTTTGCATGAATGCGCTCGCCGATTTTGCTCGCGTCTATGAACAAGAGAAGCCTCACATGACAGTCAAGGCACTCATAGATAATGAACCGTTTGGCGAGGCCACATTCACGGACGTGCGCGACCCTGCCGCCACGCTCGAACGTCCCGTGCAGAGCAGCGACGCGGGGCGCTCCACCAGCGTCCAGATCGAGCGGAGCGGCGTCGGCCGTCTCTACTACGCGACCAGACTGACATACGCGTTGCCGGTGGAACTCACTCAACTGGCTAATGCCGGAATTGAGATCCACCGCGAATATAGCGTGGAACGCGGCGGTAAGTGGGAACTGCTCCCCTCACCGGCGGCAATCCAGCGCGGTGAATTGGTGCGTGTCGACCTCTACGTGTCGGTTCCGGCAGCCCGGAATTTTGTCGTGGTGGACGACGCCGTGCCCGGTGGACTGGAGCCGGTCAACCGCGAGCTGGCGACTTCCTCGGTTGTTGATGTGGCTAAAGGAGAATTTCAAGCGGCGGGAGGGGCTTTCTGGTTCAAATTTTCTGACTGGATCGCCTTCGGCGTCAGCCGTTGGAGTTTCTACCACCAAGAGATCCGGCATGATTCTGTACGCTTCTATTCTGAGTATTTACCCGCGGGAAACTACCACTTGTCTTACACCGCGCAGGCGATCGCTACCGGGACCTTTAGTGTGTTACCTGCCATGGCCGAGGAAATGTATGATCCTGACGTGTACGGCAAAACTGAGGGGATAAATCTCAAGGTAGGCGAACAGGAGCCGCAATCACCGGCGAACCCATGAGAGACTATCTTAAACGCCAAGATATCGGGTCATTGCGAGCGCAGCGAAGCAATCTTTGCTTTCTCTTGAGATTGCTTCGTCGCTTCCAGCTCCTGCTCAGAAACAAACCTACTCCGTCCCAGGCTCTGCCTGGGACGGCAGTGACTATGAGGCTCTGCCTCGTATCCGTCCCCAGGCAGGGCCTGGAGACGAGGAAAGTTTCTTCCTATTCGTTTAGCGCGCCGCGCTATGGGCAACTCACAATGACACACAGCCCCTTTTAGCCGATTATGTTGAAACGCACACGACGTATCGCATTCCGGGGAGTCATTGGAGTAATCGTCACGCTAGCCCTCAAGACTTGGTGGGAGATTGAGCCGCCGATGCTCTCTTTTCGTGCTGTTCTTGCGAAGGCAGAGCGGTTGCAGGTGCTCGATCGGCGCGGTGAACCACTGAGCGTCTCCTACCAGAATCGCTTCAATACATTTGACGCCTTGCCATTACACGCGATCCCAGAATTTTTACGCAAGGCGTTCATCACCTCCGAAGATCGGCATTTTTTTGCGCACCGCGGAGTCGATTGGAGCGCGCGCCTCAGCGCAGTCTGGAAGAATATCCACGCGAGCAAAGCGGTGCGCGGAGCCAGCACTATCAGTGAACAAGTCATCCGCATTCTGCACCCGCGCCCGCGCACGCTGTGGTCACGGTGGCTTGAGGGATGGGAGGCGACTTGGCTAGAGCAGCGCGCCAGCAAAGGCGAGATACTGGAATTTTACCTGAATCAGTTGCCGTACGCCGCCAATCGCCGTGGTGTAGCGCAGGCGGCCCGCTATTACTTCAACCGCGAGGTCGCTACGCTGACACAGAAAGAAATGCTGGCGCTGGTCGTGCTGCCGCGAGCGCCCTCAGCGCTCGACCTCTATAAAAATCCCTCCGCCATCGAGCCGGCGATTGCCCGGCTGGCGCAAGAGATGAAAGGGCGAGGTGAGTTGCAGGAGCAGGACTATGAACGATTACGAACTGAGACTCTCATTCTGCAGCTGCCTACCCTTCCGCTTCAGGCGGCCCCGTTTGTCAATTACATCCGAGAAACCATTCCACATCATCTCAGTCAAGACGGCGTGCTCCTGACCACGTTAGACGCTGAGCTGCAGCGGAAGACGCAAAGATTACTGGATGAACGAGTCAGGTCGTTACACCGCAAACACGTCCAGAATGGCGCCGCGTTAGTGGTGGATTACACTACCAGTGAGATTCTCGTCTGGGCGATAGCCGGGGCAGGGAATGCCTCCTCCGCGAACGCAACGCCTGGAGGCGCAATCCGGCCGCGCTATCGATTTTCGTGAGGGCGGCACCCTGGTGGTGGCGCTCGGTCGCGACGAGGTGGAGCGGTTGCGTTTCCGCCATGACCTCCACAAACGCTGCGGGCTGCCGACCCGCTGGCTCAGTGGGCCTGAGGTTCGCGCCATGGAGCCGGCGCTGCGGCCTTCGGTTGCGGCCGGGCTTATTTGCCCCGACGGTCAACAGGTCCATCCGGCGCTGGTGCGGG
>CAZUFQ010000793.1:0-3644 GCA_964618735.1 uncultured Enterobacteriaceae bacterium | reverse complement strand
ACTTCGGACGAGTGGATCACGAGCCGTTGCCAGAACTCCTGCGAAGTAAATGATGGAGTCCAAACGCTCGCGATTCGATTTGTCACTCCCACATTCCTGCGAGCGGATGGAGAAGTAATTCATCATCCGAAGTTTCACCACGTTTTCAAGCGTGTCCGCGATCGGATCAACGCCTTGAGCACTTTCTATGGAGATGGACCGCTGAATGCGGATTTTCACGCATTGGGGAATCGCGCAGAGGGAGTGCGAACGATCTCGTGTGCTGTGAAATGGGTTGAGCGCTTTCGGACTTCATCAAAAACACGGCAACGTCACGAACTCAGCGGTTTTGTGGGAGAAGCTACGTACAAGGGCGAATTGGCCGACCTTCTACCTTGGCTTCTCGTTGGGGAACTAGTCCATGTCGGAAAACCCACCGATTGGGGAAACGGCTGGATCGACCTTCGGAAAGCGGCGAATGGAAACTAAACTCTCAACCTTGGAGCACGCGTATAGCTGGACAAATCATGCGCTTGTAGACATGGGGATTGCCTCCCTCGTGACATTTTCGGGCCGGGAGCGCCCTGAAGATCTCACACTGGATGATCTTGAAAAATTCGCCTGCTACGCTGAACAAGCATATTTTTCTCCAGAGCTTGCGTCTTATCTGACGGTTCTGTTCACAAGCAACTTCATCAACCCGAGCTTTAGCGCCGAGAAAAAGATCTCATTCGTCAGGGAAATTGTACGGAGTCACAAGAATCAGCCCGATCCCAATCTGGCACCCTGTACCTACTGTGGGCGTCCGTCGGTGCGCCGTGCGCATCGTGACCTGGTTCCGATGTTGACTGGACGGGAGCAGATCAACTTCTTCCCCGACGGTACACCCGGTTTGCCGTTGTGCGGGAACTGCATCGTGGCTTTGCAGGCGCTCTCTATAGGTTCGCCGATGTGCAGTGGACGTTCGTTGGTGGTTTCCTGCGATGCCACGAAAGTGACTCAAGAGTTTGTTAAGGTGTGGCAGCCTGAAATACGGAAGCGTGTTCATCTCTCACAGCAAAGTGGACAAAAGCTCGTCATCAAGCGTCCGTTGACCCGAACAATCGATGCACTTACCAAGATCGATGCGCAACAAGAAGTCGAAACGGGTTCTTCAATCACGGTTTATCACGTTTCGAACAGCGGCCAAGATCCTCGGGCGGACATCTACTTTCTGCCCTTTTCGGTGATCCGGTTCGTGCATCGCGCCAGGGCGGCGACATACTCTGCTATGTGGAAAGAAATGGTGCGTCACGCCTGGGAGATGTCGTCTAAGCAGAAAACCGCCGAGAACGGTGATGCCAAAGCGGATGTAGCACGCAATTATTTATACGAAGACCTTTTTAGTCTACCCGATTCGGCGGCTTCGTTTGTTCGAGTCTATTTTCTGAGGAAAGCGAAGAGATACGCGCAGGGGCCAAGAGATCCGCGTGCCACGTATCGCGGATGGAGAGATTACATCCCTGGACTTTGGGGTATTACAAGTTTGTTTCTAGAGGAGGTAACGGGCATGGATACGGGGCGCATCGAGGCAATCCGAAAACTCGGCGATGCACTAGCCGGCGAAATCTCGACGCGAGACGACCGATCGCTCTGGGGACGCGCCTACAGGGCTGGTCGATATGGGGAAATTCGTCTGTTGTTAATCCGAGCAAGTCGAGCACGGATCAAGAGAGGCGACCAACCAGTCGCTTCGTTTGACGACTTTCTGCAAGTTTTTGAAGAAGGGGAAGAGTTGCCGCGGGTTGACTGGCGCCTTGCATGGGATTTGGTTCTAATCCGCGTCATAGAGAAGCTCTATGAGGCAAAGTGGTTTGACAAGCACCGGGACGCATTGGACGAAGAAGAAAAGGAATCCGAGATGGAGGAAGCATAACTATGGCATTTCTCACTGGCCTCCTGTTGATTGACGCGCCTGCTTCCGCACTGAATAACGCTGGCAGGCCCGAGGATGCACGCACTGCCAACCCAACCGCGATTCAATTCATTCGCACAAGACCCGGCCATTTGCCCTATCTTTCTACGCCCGCGGTTCCGTACCCCCCACCAAACAACCCTGAGCAGACACCTGAATTGAACTGGCGAAGCGCTCCTGTAAGAAAGGAAAGTGAGAACCTAGCCTACACGGACGGGAACCCCATTGAGTGGTGGGATGATGACCTTTTTGGATACATGCGTGCCCCTGGTGATCAAGAGGGACGAAAGTGGGCAACACCCATCAGTGCAGCGCAAAAGGGAAGAAAACCGGTAATAACCAGAGTCTCTCCGTTTCGGGTGAGCACACTCATCTCTCTCGCTCCGGTGATTTCGATCCCTAGCGACTACGGATCAATGACCAGGGGGCACGAGGGCGATCCTGTATTGCATGAACATCAGTTCTGCCGCGCTGTCTTAAAAGGACTTGTTTCGCTGAATTTGCGAGACGCCGGGACCTTCAGCTACGCCGATCGGACTGGTTATCGCAATCTTGACGACAATCGCGTCGAGCTCGCAAAGAAAAGGCAACTCGAACACTTGAATGGAAACGAAAAGTCGTACCGTCTTCCACGGGAACAGCGAGTCGAAAGAGTCGTAGCCCTGTTGCGCGCTTTAGGGGTGATTTGCGGCGGGGCCAAACTGGCGCTGCACTATACAGATGTTACGCCAGTTGTGTTTGTCGGCATGATTACGAAAGGTGGCAACAACCCCCTGCAATATCTGATCGGCTCGGACGATAAAGGACAGCCTCGTGTCAACGCTGATGCGGTGCAACAGAGCCTTGCAGCATGGCGAGACCAAATCCTTTCTAAGCTCTATGTCGGTTGGGTGCAGGGGTTCTGTGATGCCGAAATGGCTGGGTTTCAAAACGAACTGAAGAAGTTTAATGAAGGTAAGGAGCCGGAGAGATCTCTCCCAGTCGAATTTGGCCATCCCCGAAACATTCTGGAGCAGATGGCCAATGATCTGAGCGACCAGAGCAACGCTGAATGGCTAGGGTGAGGAACAAAGTGAAAGCTCTACGCATTGAAATGGAGGGAACGGTGACGTCTTTTCGTTATCCGCATCTCCAGGTCGGACGGCAGCCTAGTTACCCCATGCCGCCACCGGCAACAATATATGGGCATATCTGCAGCGCTTTAGGAGAGTTCGAGCCCCATGACGTGATCCGGTTCAGCTACAACTTTTCTCATCAAGGCGAGGGAGACGACCTGGAACTGTTACATATGACATCCGTGGGGAGTGGTCGGCTGGACAAGAAATGGGGGTACGCCAGAAACATTGAAGTTCAAACGAATGTCGTTCCGCGTCAAATTCTTCTCCACCCGAAGCTAACTCTCTACCTTGATGTCGGTGACAGATCTGAATACTGGGTTGAGGTGTTTCGGTCTCCCCACTACCCAGTGGTGTTGGGAAGGTCTCAGGATCTGGCAGCGTATCGTTCCGTGGAAATTGTTGAATTGGAACAGGTCAACTTTGGATATCTCGAGAATACGCTGCTCCCCTGGAATATGCGTGACCGTCTTCCCTATGGAACGACCTTCCAGATGCCGAAATTCATCAATCCTCTCGCCAGATATGAGGTTACCTGGGAACGGTATGTCGTCCTTGATAGTCGTATTTGGTGGCCGAACAAAGATGTTGAGTCA
>CAZUFQ010000792.1:0-3647 GCA_964618735.1 uncultured Enterobacteriaceae bacterium | reverse complement strand
GGGCTATGTTTTTCGCACGAGGTTTGCCGTGGAGTCTCTTACTCCCTGCTGCGCTCGTGCATATCTGGCGTACAGTGCGAGCCCCATACAGCCTTGCGCCGAAGCCGTTGCTTCCGCTCTTGTGGCTTATCGCGGTACTCGGCTTTTTCTCACTCGCAGTGTCGCGACTCGAACACTACTGCCTACCGGCGCTGCCACCCATGGCGCTCGTGGTTGGGTCTCTGTTCGCAGCTCTCTCCACTGGAGATGCAAAAGTTCCTCGTTCCCTCCTGATTGTTCCAATAACTCTCGCAGCAGCGGTGACGTTGGTGGTCGGGTTTCTCGATCCTTCCACGTTCCTTACCGCTATTGATCCGCTGCTCACCGGACTTGGCCTGGAAGCAGTAGTTCGACCAGCCCTGCTGACACTGGCTGTGGGCTGGTTCGGCCTTACGCTACTGCTCATCCGAAAACGCTATTGGAGAGCATTTGGCGTCAGCCTCGCAACCTCGGTTGTCTTGTTGCCGTATGTACAGATCGCACATGAGCATGTCGAGCCGCTCTTCTCCTGCGTCCATTCGCACGCGTCATTCAGGACACCGTACCACAGGGAAGCCGTGTGTTCTTCCGTGCAGAAGACGAATATCAGCTCTGTGGCGGTCTCAACTATTACTTGGAACGGCGCTTGGATTTGCTAGCGCCGCCAAGTTGGACGCCTCCTACTTTTCTTGAGGGTAGAACGGATCGTCTATTTACACCGCGCGCCGAGTTTGAACAGGACTGGCGTACGCATACCGCCGTACTTGTTGCTGACGCCGTATCTGGTCAAGAAGAAGCGCAACTTGCTCCGGGTCCGTACGTCGTGAGCGCACGCGTCGGCGAGCGTGTCCTCCTCCGTTCTGCTCCCCTTAGTGGCTCGCGTTTTTCGGAGGACGCCCAAGCATCTTTGACAATAAAGAAATAGACGCACGAAGCAGCGCTTGGCGACGTCAACGCCGAAAGCTCTGCACCACGAAAGACAAGCAATTTTGCATATGGAAAATAGGAAGCCGTCTCCTGAGACTCGTTTGTGGGGCAGCGTATTGTTTAGCTTGCTGAGCATCGCCACCACGAAGTACGCAAAAACTGTGGTAGCGCTAACGCTCACACTCACGGCGTTGCTAGTCTGGTACACCAAACACAACCTCGATTTTGTGACGGACCGAAACCAACTCATCTCCTCGGAGAAACGGTACCTTCAACTCGATGATGAGTATTCAGACACGTTTCACGGTCTGGAACAATTGGTCGTCGTTGCTGAAGGACCAGATCTTGAAGAGACGAAAAAATTCGTACAGGCCTTGAGTGAAAGGCTCAAAGCGGATGCGGCCCACATCAAAGAAGTCTTTTACTATATTGACTCCACCTCGTTGACGGGAAAAGAGCTGCTCTTGCTTTCCGCCGAGGACCTCCGTTCCTTGCGCGATAAAATAGATGAATCCCGGGAATTGATGCGAGAGATGGCGGTTACCCCAGGACTGAATACGCTGCTTGCCGCCATCAACCGGAAGATCAGCGCTGCGATGGCGTCGCATCTCGCGCAAGGATTTTTGGGGTTGCCGGAAGCTACGGAATCCGAGGACAACACGAAGAAAAAGACGCTGAGTCTCTCATTTCTTCACTCCTTGCTTGAGCAAATACAGAAAACGCTAACGGTCGCCCGATTCTTGTACCGTTCTCCATGGAACGATTTCTTCGGCGACGATGAACTGGGCAATGACGGTTTTCTGGTTTCTGACGACAAGCATTTCGTCTTTTTGATGGTCGAGCCGCAAAGCTCCGGGGAAGGGTTTAACGCTAAACTGGAATCGCTCGCCGTTATACGGCGTCACATTGCGGAAGTCAGACAGACGTTTCCCCAAGTCCAAGCTGGAGTAACGGGAGACGATGCATTAGGGAATGACGAAATGTTGACCGCCCAAACCGATTCCAGCCTCGCCAGCACGGTGTCCCTGTTTGGGGTAGGGCTCCTATACCTGCTGTTCTTCCGCAGCCTCCGGCGTACGCTCATTTTATTGGCGACCGTCACGGTGGGGCTGATCTGGACTATGGGATTGCTCACTGCCACGGTGGGCCATCTGACTATCATTTCCGTTTTTGTCGCTTCTATCTTGATCGGCCTTGCGGATGATCGAGTCGTCTACTTTCTTATCCGCTATGAGGAAGAGCGCGATTCGGGACAATCCTTCCAAGAGGCGATCCACCGCACTTTCGTCTACGCTGCTCCCGGCATCGTGGCCGCCGCCGTCACGAATGCTCTCGCATTTTACGCTATGATGCTGGCGGATTTCCGCGGGATTCAAGAGCTAGGGTTCATTGCTGGCAACGGCATGTTGCTCTCTCTGGTCATGACGCTGATATTTCTTCCCGCCCTGCTCACCCTCTTTGAAGGAAAAAAACCGTGGCGTCAGTCTCGGCGGCAAGACACTTGGCTCACCGAAGGCTTTGTCCGCTTAGGGGGAGCCGTTCAGCGCTTCCGTTGCCCGGTGCTGGCCACAGCTGCAGTCGTGAGCCTTCTTTGTCTCTTGGCGCTTCCCACTGTCACCTTCGATTACAATTTGCTCCATCTGCAAGCACGTGGGACAGAATCAGTCCAATGGGAGCTGCGGATCATTGAGCAGGCTGGCCGTTCATCTTGGTTCGCGCTTGCCACGGCTTCCTCTCTGACCGAAGCGGCGCAAAAAGCCGCGCAATTCGAGGCGCTTTCTTCTGTAGAGAAAGTGGAAACCATCGCTTCGCTCGTTCCCGATCAGCAAGAGGAGCGTCTGCAGTTGGTCCGCGCCTTACCCCCTCTCTTTGCCGGGTTGCCTGCAACTTTGCCTGCTCCGGTCCCGGTAGATGCGGAAGAGCTAAAACGAACGCTTGAAAAAATCAAATTGAAAATTCGTCAAGACAATGAAGATTGGAATCTGCAACAACGACCCGACGAGCGAGAAATGATCGCCGTACGGCAGCTTCTGCTAGCGATCCTCGAACGTCTGGACACCCTCTCTGTCGCGGACGCCACAGCGACATTGCAACGCTTGCAGCAACCTCTTATGCAGGACTTTGCTGAAAAGTGGACATTGTTACACGATAACCTCACCCCATCAGGTCCTATTACCCTCGCTGATATCCCTAGCCAGTTACGCAGCCGTTTCGTCAGCGCCGACGGTCAGAAGTTTCTTTTGCAGATCTATCCGCGCAAAGACATTTGGGATCGTGAGCCACTGGAGGAGTTTGTCAGCCAATTACGGCGGGTAGATCCAGATGTTACGGGATCGCCAGTGATCGGCTACGAGTCCATTCAGGCTATCAAAGATGGCTATGTACAAGGGGGGAAATATGGCGCTGTCGCCATTTTTGCAGTAGCCTTGCTCACCGTGGGTCGGGTGCAGGTTGCCCTCTTAGCCGCGCTGCCAGTCCTCTGTAGTATGCTGTGGACGGCAGGCTTGATGTGGGTGTTTGGTCTTAAGCTGAATCTCGCCAACCTGGTGACGATTCCTATCACCATTGGGATAGGAATCGAAAGCGGCATCTATTTGGTTCACCGCGTCAATGAAAAAACCACGACGAAGGGTCTGTTGGCGGGAGAGAGTCATTGACATTGCCACTCACGTTCACCTGTGGGGATGTCAGAACATCGCCAT
>CAZUFQ010000791.1:0-3647 GCA_964618735.1 uncultured Enterobacteriaceae bacterium | reverse complement strand
TTACCTCCAACGCCACTTTTCTGCTATATGCCCCTTAACTTCATGCCATTGCCCTGGCAGGGAGAGGGCAGCACGAGCGGAGCGAGAGCGGGTGAGGGTAATGTCCGAGATACACCCAAAGAGCCCCCATAAAGTCGAAGGTTGTACGTTCATGCGAAGCCTGTTCATCAGCCTTGTGTAGGGTGCCTTTATGCGCCAGGGAATGGTGCGCAAGCGCACCCTACCGGAATTCGGAAACGAGACTCAGCATCATTAGGATTGGAGTTGATTAGCAAAATTCATTAGGAGGGATGGCTTTGGCGTTCAGTAGCTAGCTGCGTTTTGGCGGGCAGAGGGCTATTGAAGTCGCGTTGTCCTCTCAGCAACATAGCGCCGTCCACCACGACCTGCTCCCCGGCGTGCAGCCCAGTAAGAACCGGGACCATGTCTTTTATGCGCTTTCCTACCGTCACCTCGGTCTGGCGAAACTGGCCGGGGCTTTGTTCGATGAATACAAGACTGTGCCCCTCTCCTTCGATAATGGCTCCGGCAGGGACGACCGCCAGCTGTTGAGTCGCTTCAATATGGTGGATGCTGCCGAACATTTCTGGTCGGAAGCGCCCGTCGGGATTCTGCATCTCCGCCCGTACTTTCACCGTGCGCGTCTGAGAATCAACTGCATCGGCGATACGCATGACCTTCCCTTCAAACGTCTCCCCTGGATAGGCAACCAAATTGATTTCGACTCGTTCGCCGACTTGAATAAAACGGATGTAACTTTCTGGCACATCAGAGGCGACCCACACTGTACTGAGATCGGCGACTGTCATCAGCGACACTGAGGTGTCGTTCCGATATTCTCCAGGAACAACGGTCAGATCAATGACTTTTCCTGCGAGAGGGGCGCGCACGATCACTTGCTGTTGGAAATCCCCCGGTTTAAGCCCCAAAAGAGTCAAGCGACGCACTGCTTGTTCTTGCGCGGCCTTTGCCTGCGTCAGCCCCGCTTTTGCTTGTGTCAAGGAGTTTTGGGCGTCAAGTACGTCCTTTTTGGCCATAGAATTATTCTCATATAAATCTTGGAGCCGATCGAAATCAGCTTGCGCTTTGTTGAGAGCCGCCTCCGCCTGTACTCCCGTCGCTTGCGCCTGGAGATAGGTAGACATCGCCGCATCGGCATCCGGACTTTGCAGACTCAATAAAGGCTGACCTTCAGTCACAGAGTCGCCAAGTTTTACCATGACGTTCACGACTCGGCCGGGAACCGGGAGACCAACATGGGAGATGCGGTTGGGATTCGCCTCAATTTTTCCGGGCGCCACGACTTCATCCGTAGGCAACTCCGCTGTTTGTACCGGAGTCACACGAATCTGACTGAGCATGGGGGAATCCGCTGTAATTGTTACTACTCCTGAGTCCAACGCCAGTACAGTTGCCGAAGTCTCTGCCGAAGAGACCGGTTTCTCGTGGTGCTGGCAGGACGCCATGAGGATAGAGGTTGTCAGAATAAAGAAGGACAAGCGGGTTTTCATTGCGTCACTGCCTTTCCTGAGACCGAGTCGATAGTGTAAAGACTGCGGGCATAATCCGCCCGCGCGTTGTTGTAGCTTTGCATAGTATCGTTAAACGCACGTTGCGCGTCCAAGAAATCTACAAAACTCGACTGCCCCCGTCGGTAGGCGTACTCAATGGTTTGACGCACGCCGCGACTTTGGCTGAGCATGTTGGTTTCAATGCGCTGAAGCATATCGCGAGTGGTAGTGTATTGCTGATACGCATTCCGCACCTCCGTCTCGATGGCAGCCTCTAGCGCACGAATCTTAGCCGCAATCTGATCCTGGGCGCGTTGGGCGCGCTCAATTTCACCTTGATTACGGTTGAAAACAGGAATGGGCACACTGAACGAGAGCCCAAACTGATTGCCGTCGCGGATATTGCCTTGCTGACGTTGATACTCAAGTCCAACCGTATAATCGACTACTCCCTGCGCGAGCTGTAAGCGGAGGTCCGCCGTAGAGCGAGCTTGATCTCTCCGCAGCGCTTGCAGGTCCGGACGCTGCTGAAATGCGAGTTGACGAATGTTTTCCGCCATAACGGATGGGGCGTCCTTGCGCAGATCTCCGATCACGTCGAAGCTCGACAGATGAAGCGTACGACCCAATAAGGTTTGCAGTTGATTCCGGGCTACGAGGAGGCTCGATTCACTTTTTTGCACATCATTCTGAAACTGCAGCGTAGTGAGGCGAGTACGCTCAAGTTCCACTTGGGCCAGGTCTCCAGCCCGCACTCGATCAGTATTGACCTTCACGATTTCGTTGAACGCCTGCAAATTTTCTTGCGCTAAGGCGACATTGGCTTTTGCCAATAACACGTCGACACACCCATTTTGCACGTCGAGAACGGTGGAACGCATAGTGTCAAGGAGTTGTAACTGCGCGACCCCGCGCGCATTCTCGGCCACGGCGATGCGGGATTCCCGCTTGCCGCCGCGTTCAAAGACGAAGTCAATATGTCCACTCTCTACAAAAGGACTCGTCCCAGAATGGAAGATCGTGTGATCAGGAAGCGCAGATCCCAGCGTAAGGACCGGATTGGGCCGCAACCGTGCAGTAATAATTTGCGCGTCGGCCAACGAGATATTGTAGCGTTCTGCGAGTAAAGAGAGATTGTTTTCCACAGCTTCTTGAACAGCCAAATCGACCGTAACCTGCTCAGGCGGATTGCTTTGCGCTTCCACAAAACGAGGGAAGACACAGCTCCACAGAGCAAAGAAACTGACGATCAAGTAAGAACCGCGCATGAACAAAACTCCGATACAAGGTAGAATAAATCGCGTTAAATAGCCAGGGATTATCCAGTGAGTGCAGCGTTCTCCACCTGTAAATCGGAATACTAACGATAGAAGATGGAAGCTAACTCATTGTTAACAGGCTATAGGCCCCCCCTACATAGTTATCTCAATGGAGCAATGACCATGTAAGGTTTTCAGCCGCCTGTCAGCAGAGCATAGGCGGTGGGCCGCGAGTAGTGAGGAGGCGGAGCGGAGCGAACAGTCCCCAGACCGGCTCTAGTCTAGATCTCCCGGAGATTGTTGGCGCCTGGAACTCCCAGCTGTAAGCGAGCATCTGCCCCGATGAAGGCAGACGCGTCGGGCTGCTGATGCGGTCTGGATTGTGAGCGTACGGAGCCCTAAGACCAGAACTATTAAGCTCCACTCGCTGATCTTGCGGCTCTAGAGGACACAGGCACTCGAACCGCCCGGCCCCGTCATTGAGCCACACGATGATCTGGTATGGCGGCAGGGCCCCTTGCCAGAGCAAGTCGGTATCGCCGTCGCGATCGACGTCTTGCGCCGAGAGAGAACCGAAGGCATCGGCTGAAGTGGCGCTGAACGGCAGCACCAGGTATGCGTTCGTGCGGCTCAGTTGAATCTCGATGGCGTTCTGGATTCCCTCCGTGCTGACCATCACCGGGTCAGGAAGATCATCACCATCGAGGTCGGAAAGCGCGTGAGAGACGCCAGTATCAGGCGGCGTGTGCTCCGCAAAGGGGTCTGCAGCTGGTTGGTGTGCGAACGCTTGGCCAGCGTAGACGACCAACACTAGCAGCACCGAGATCAGGCCCTTAGGGCGCGTACGGATACATATTGGAGGGGAATGTAACATATT
>CAZUFQ010000790.1:0-3647 GCA_964618735.1 uncultured Enterobacteriaceae bacterium | reverse complement strand
CAACAAGCTCTTGTCATGCAATGAGTTTTGGTTGAGCCTGTAGAAGATAAAAAGGGAGGACCGCTATGGATTTCCAATACACTCCTGAGCAAGAAGTCTATCGCGCCAAAGTGCGCACCTGGCTCGACGCCAATCTTCCGAAAGAATTATGCGTTGAAGATGCACGCGACGAGCGCATCGCACCCGACCGTGCAACGTTTATCAAACGACGCGCCTGGCAACGGAAAATGTACGATGCAGGCTGGGTCGGCATCGCTTGGCCAAAGCAATATGGCGGCCAGGGAGCAGACTTGATGGAGCAAGTAATCTTTGACGAAGAGTACTCACATGCGCGTGCGCCAGTGTTGCCTGGCTATTCGGGCATTGCGCTCTGCGGCCCCACATTAATGCAATGGGGCACGGAGGAACAAAAAGAGCGCTTTCTGCATCCGACGCTCAAGGGAGAAGTCATTTGGTGCCAGGGGTATTCAGAACCTGGCGCCGGTTCCGACTTGGCGGGATTGCAAACCCGCGCCGTGGATATGGGCGACTATTTTGTTGTCAATGGTCAGAAGGTGTGGACCTCCGGGGCCCAGTATGCGGACTGGATCTTCATGCTGGCGCGCACTGATCCCAACGCGCCGAAACATAACGGCATCAGTTATCTGCTCGTCGATATGAAAACGCCAGGCATTACGGTGCGTCCGCTCGTGCTGGCAAACGGCCACGAACATTTTAACGAAGTGTTCTTTGAAGATGTCCGCGTGCCGAAGATGAACCTGGTCGGCCCGCAGAACGAAGGCTGGAAGGTGACGATCACCACCCTGATGTTCGAACGCTCAATAGCGGGCGGCGGCAATTATAAAGAACAAGTGCAACGTCTAGCGGCGCTCGCCCATCAAGTGAAGGTCAATGGGCAGATCGCCTGGGAGCAGTCATGGGTGCGACAAAAGCTGGCGTATTTGTTAACTGAATGCGAGAGCCTGAGCCTGACGCGTCTACGCACCCTCACCCGTCAGCTGAAAGGATTGCCGCCTGGACCGGAAGGCTCCATGCTGAAACTCACCGGCTCTGAACTCGGGGTACGCATTGCTCAATTTGCCAGCGAACTGTTGGGAGACTTTGCAGTAACCAACACGACATTCGACGACGTTCCCGACGCTCCGCGTTGGGTCAACCGGGTGCTCAGCGCGCGCCAATACACTATCGCCGGGGGCACCAGCGAGATTCAACACAACATCATTGGCGAACGGGTGCTGGGGTTACCGAAAGGATGAGCGGTTTCTGCTGGAGGAAAGGATGCGGCCTCTTCTTCCTGTTCATCTTTCTCTATGCTGGTCCTTTGCTCGCGGCGCTTCAGGCGGAAGAACCCCTCACCTTCGGCTCCCAGATCATTCTCGAAAAACTGTGGACGCCGGAGGCTCTGCGCGGCAGCGCGGGCGAGCGCGACAGACGCCGCGCCTCCCTTGCTGATCGGCTTGCTCCAAATTTGCCGGAATTGCCAGCACAGTCAGCGTCCGTACCGCCCGGGCCATCTGTCTCAATTCGACGCGTTGAGCTGAAACCTCTCTACAAAGTCATTGCCCTCACCTTTGATCTTTGTGAGGGCACCAAGGAAATCTCAGGCTACGACGCGCCCATTGTGGACTATCTCCGTTCAGAACGCGTTCACGCCACCTTCTTCGCCGGCGGTAAGTGGATGCGCAATCATCAGGAACGGGCGCTGCAGCTCATTGCCGATCCACTTTTTGAAGTGGGGAACCATAGTTGGTCGCACGCCAACCTGCGGCTCGCAAATGAACAACATCTCCGTGAACAGATTCTCTGGCCGCAAGCGCAGTATATCTTGTTGCGCGAAGAACTTGCTCGCAGGGCTCGTCAGCAGGGCGTCGATGAACAGGAAATTGCGAAGATCCCGGCCGTCCCCTTGATGTTCCGCTTTCCCTACGGCGCCTGCAACACGGCTGCGCTCAATGCGGTCACCCAAGCCGCACTTTCGGCAATTCAATGGGATGTTGTCAGCGGTGATCCAGACGGTCATCAAACGGCGCCGCAAATTATCAACACCGTGCTCCGACAAACACGATCTGGTTCAATCGTCATCTTTCACGCCAACGGGCGCGGGTACAATACCGCCGCCGCGCTTCCACGCATCGTTGCAGTTTTACGAGAGCGCGGCTTTACCTTTGTCACAGTGAGTGAACTCCTTCGGCTTGCGCTTCAGACGGGAGGAACTATCACCTCGACGTCGGATTGTTATGAACTGCGCCCCGGCGATACTCAACGCTACGATCATCCTTCCAAGAAGGAGGTTCGTCCATGACTAACCTCGCGCCATTTTCACAAACCCAATACTCGTTAGCCGCCTGCACCCTGCGGGCCATGGGCAACGAAGCCGAAGCTACTCTGCTAGGCGAGCAGTTGGCGAATATGGACCCCTGGCGCACGTTGCGTTACACCGCCAGCGCCATGCAAGCGTATCTGCTCCGTCAAGATGCAGCGCTCTATCGCTATGGCGTTGTCACAGAGAATCACATGAGTGGTGTCGTGTGCGTTCGCTATCCCTGGCTGCGGGGGTCATACCTGGAACTCATCGGCTTAGACGCAGCCACACAAGGGCATGGCGTCGGCGCCGACATCATGGACTGGCTCGAAGCCCAAACGCGGCTCGCTTCTCACAATGTGTGGCTTCTCGTTTCCAGCTTCAACACCAAAGCCCGAGCTTTTTACGAACGGCGCGGTTACTATGAAATCGGGCCGATTCAAGATCTTATCGCACCAGGGTGCGATGAGATCTTGTTGCGAAAGAGGATATGAGCGACTGTCGAACGTTATTGCCCATCATGTCGTTCCCTATAGATTTGCCGACTGACTGCGTTCTCTTCTCGATTGAATTGGGCTTGCTCGGCTCGAGTGATATGGCCTCCCTGTTGTCCAGCGAGGGCGCGTTCTTGCAGTCGAATCTGTCGATCTTCTTGCGAAAGTTGATGTGCTTCCTGTGGGGAAAGCTGCCCCTTTACGAGCCCTGCGTGAATGCGGGCGTGTTGTCGCTCTAAACGATCATTGACCTGATCGCGTCGGGGATGGTGACGTTCCCAACGGGTTTCGGCGTGAGCTGAGGTTCCAGTCCACAGCAGGCCAGCAACTAGTCCAGCGCCGACGATTGACATTAGACGCATATTTTTCATACCTTTATCCTCCTGCTCTTTAAGAACGTGTGAGCAAAAAAAAAGTTCCCGGCAAAGCAACCCTCAAAAGCGTCAGGAACTTTTTTTCGTCTCAGACGGTTTCCTAGTGCATCTGCAGGAAACCGGTTGGGGAATATGGTGCGCCTCGATTCGGCCAAGGCAGGGGTAGGGGCTTGATTGATCAAGCCCGTGGGTGGGTCCGATGAATCGGCCCCCTACAGCGGTATTCCCCAAGAGGTAGACTGAACCTGCACTAGAGAGCGTCTTAGCTGCAAAAAAAATCTAGGGTGAGAGGAAAGGACCGGGCTTTGCCCAACCAGACGCGCCACAGCAAAGGACTGTCCTCGTCGCACGAGCAAGGGGGAGAGCAGGATGACTTACCCCTCATCACTCAAGCGAAAGCTGGAGACCGCGAGGCCTTTGCATTGCTCGTCCAACGATATGGCAAAGCAGTGTTTACTCTCATCAATAGAATGGTCC
>CAZUFQ010000789.1:0-3652 GCA_964618735.1 uncultured Enterobacteriaceae bacterium | reverse complement strand
GATCATCGATGAAGCCCGGTGGCGGATCGCGGCCTGAATTATGCGCAGGCTTGAAGTAATCTAGCAAAATACGCTCAAGATTCTTCTGCGAAATAATATTTCTCGCAAGTCCGCTGGGTGCCGCCTGCATGAAGTGCGCGACCTCCTGCAGGATTTCGGCTTTCTCCTTATATGTAATACTACCCCGCAGCTGTGGGTGACTTTCTAAAGTTCGTTCCGTGTCCCACGCATGCAGGAGTACCCGAGACGCTTGCTGATATAATTGGGCGCGGTCGCGGGGGAGCTTCTGATGGCGATTAAGGATGGCCATCATCGTCAACAATAAGGGATTCCCGGCTAACTCACGAATCGCGGAGGAGTCGTGGAGCGCCTTTACTAAGCGCTCCTTCCTGAATCGGCGTTCCCGCTCATCCGCGACTGTTGTATCGTGCCAGAGAGTGAGGAACGCTGTCCTTTGGTTGTCGTCAAAGTCTTGCAGCATGAAGTGACGAAAAGCGGCATCAGTCAGACGCTGAGGTTTGTAGCCAATGACTCGTGAGGTCACGATAATCTGGGTCTGGGGATAGTCGTGACTAAAGCGGTGAATGACGTTGATAACGCGCTCCCGCCGGGCTGGGTCAAAGACCTCATCCAAGCCGTCGAGCAATATACTCACGGCCCCCGGCACACGTAACTTTTGGTCGAGCGCTAGTTGGTTCAACCGATGCCAGGTTTGGGCCTCATGTAAGTAACGGACAAAGCCCTTTCCAGACGCACATTCCCATCGGTCATACTCACGCAGTTCAATGAGTAGGGGTAACGGTTTTGCGGCCAATGCGGAAGGATCCTGAAGCCGCGCCCATTGCAACGCAACATGCTGGAGCAGAGAAGATTTACCTGACCCGGGGTCACCGAGCACGACTAACCGTGTGATGGTTGGGTCGTTCATCACTGCCAATACAGGGCGTGGGCTTTGATTGAAGTAGGCCCGTCGACGTTCTTCGATAATTTCTTCGACGTATTTGACGCTCTCTTCGTCCCATTCGCCCTGTTTCTGGAGTCGCTGCAGGTGTTCCTTAGGCACTTCTAGCAGCTGGGGATAATAGTCCTGCGTTTCACGAACAGTTTGTGGAACGAAGATACTCCAGAGCTTCACCCCAGAATAATAAGCGCCTGTCGTATCAAGCGTCTCAAAATGCACGGTGGCATAACGCTCTACTAAGGCCGTGCGATAGGTATACACATCAAATTCGGGCTCAATCCCAGCCAGCTGTCGTGCTGCATGAGCGGTCGCAACTTCTGCCTGCACGTGGAGAATCTCGCGTAGTTTTTCGTCTTCTTCTCGTAGAGCACTAACCGCACGTGTGAAGCGGTTGGCAATTCGCTGCCACGAAAACCCCGTCGGCAGTGCTCGCGTAGTCGAAAGTTGCTGCCAACTCTGCGCTAACAGAGAAGCATCGACCGGAGAATCGCTTTCGGTGAAGGCGTGCTGTATGGATTGTTGCACCCCATCACTCCGAGTGAAATCGCCAATGACCAAAATCCAATCGACCAAGGTCTGTCCCATCAGGCCGTTGTCAAGCAGTTCATCGTGAACCAACACCAGGAGGTGTTTCACTGCCTTTATTAGTGCTCGCAAGAGCGGTTCTTGAGACCCTCCTGAAAACAGTTTTCCGAAGCATTTTTTCAGGTAGTCTTTGGTGGAGTCCTGGGCTAAATCTGTTGCTAGTTTTTCCAGAATAGGTTTAAACACAAACGTCGTCGCCGTGCTCACTCCCCATAGTGCTAACAGGTCGGCTGCCATTATTCGGTGCTCCTTCCGCGCTCTCCTGCTATGCAACGCGAGAGCGGCAAGGCAAGTTCCTGCTTATTGAGAGGGAAATATCATCTTGCTGGCAAGCGTGTATAGGTCATTGTCCAAAAATGAGTACGGATTTAAAAGTCCTTCCTTTCGACAAACTCATTCAGTTTCGTATCCACCATAGAAAAGATTTCTGATGGTTGGAAAATCAACAGATACTGTTAGTTTACGCAGAAGAGTTACCTTGTGCCGATCCGTCAGGCTTCTTGAGAACTATAAAAAGCCCGAGAATCTCGCGGAAAAAGGTGGGACCCAGAGCATGAAAGCACGTAAGCCGAAAGTATCTCAACAAAAACCGGACTCCTGAGAATCCTTCGTAGGGCGCGTTCTACGCGTCGTGACGCGAGACTAGCGCGCTTCGCACGCCCTACCTTAGATGATCGCAACTTTGTCCTCTCTGTTCGCCACCACATAACGACAGAGAACTTTAAGATCAGGGAGAGCATTCAAGTTCGGAGAGGTGCCGAGAATCACCTTTTCTCTGCTGCACGCTCCACGACTTTTTGCTTCCGCATTGCGCCGCTGACGATTTTGAATTCAAAGAGCCGACATTCGAGGGCGCCGTTGAAGAGGGGCGTGCGGCGGCTGGCCGCCAGACCGATCAGCTTGGGCAACCGCAGATCCGCCGTGAAGAGGTACGCGCACCAGCCTGCGAAGCGTTGCTTCAGGCCGTCGCCCAGCCGTGGGTAGAATGCAGCCAACTGCTCCTTATCACTAAGGCGCACTCCATAAGGCGGGTTCGTCACTAGTATTCCTCCCTTAGCCGGAGGCGTGACGGTCAGCACATCAGCCTGCCTGAGCGCCACCGTGTCAATCAATCCGGCGGCCCTGAGATTCGCTCGGGCCGCCTGAAGCGCGGCCCCGTTGATGTCGCTGCCATAAAGAGAACAGGGCGCTTTCAGTAGTTGCTGTGCTCTGCCGGACTTGCACAGAGCTTGCCATTGACGAGCATCAAAGTTGCTCAACTGTTCGAAGGCAAAGCGCCGCCCCAGACCAGGCGGAATGTTGCGTGCAATTAACGCCGCTTCCAACAAGAACGTGCCACTCCCGCACATGGGGTCGAGCAGCGGTTGCTGCGAGGTCCAGCCTACTAGCCGCAGAATGCCTGCCGCGAGATTCTCCCGCACTGGCGCCTCGGTGACGGCGGTGCGCAGCCCGCGCTTGAAAAGCGCTTCACCTGAGGTGTCGAGATAGAGCGTCAAGTGATGACGGTCTAAAAAAGCATCAATGCGAATATCGGGTCGGCGCGTGGCCACGTCGGGACGAGCGCCTGTGGCCGCCCGGAAGCAATCGCAGATCGCGTCCTTGATCCGGAGGGTGACAAAATCCAGGCTGGGCAGCGGGCACTGCTGGGCGCTGACCTTCACCTTGATCGTGCGACGCACCGGAAACCATGTCGGCCAGGGCAGCGCCTGCGCGGCCTGAAAAATATCGTGCTCGTCGCGGTAGGCGCCGCGAAAGACACGCCACAACACCCGGCTGGCGATCCGGCTATGGAGGTTGACATCGTAGCAAAGGGCAAACGGGCCGGTGAAGGACGCCCCGCCGGGGAGGTCAGTCACGTCCTGAGCGCCCAACTGCTCCAGTTCGACACGAAGCGCCGCCTCCAGTCCACGAGGGCACGGGGCAAAGAAGATCTCAGTTTGCTTAGACATACGGTTGGCGTCAGGCAGGAAGGCAGGCTTCGCTGCGAGACGCCCGAGCACCATTCTCTAGACTGGAGCCTCATTCATTCGCCAGGACTCGTTGCCAGCTGGCAAATGAAAGAGCTTGGCTGCATTCTCACGCATAATATCTTGACGCTGTTGCTCA
>CAZUFQ010000788.1:0-3664 GCA_964618735.1 uncultured Enterobacteriaceae bacterium | reverse complement strand
CCACGTCTGTTAATTTGTCGCTGGGCGGGAGGATTGCCATTGTCACCCCCAACTGCTGATTTAGGTCGGGTAATATCTGCAGAATACTTTCTCCTGTGGCAGGATCGAGATTGCCGGTCGGTTCGTCGGCAAGAATGACGCGCGGTTTCAAGATTAAGGCGCGAGCAACGGCGACGCGTTGCTGTTCTCCGCCTGAGAGTTCTCCAGGGCGGTGCGTTAACCGATCGGCGAGACCAACACGCACTAACATCGCTTCTGCACGTTGTTGCGCGTCGGTCCGGTTGAGGCCAGCGATCAATCCTGGCATGGTGACATTCTCAAGCGCAGTAAAGTCAGGCAGGAGATGATGAAACTGAAAAATAAACCCAATTTCGCGGTTCCGGAACACCGCGCGCTCCGGTTCGGAGAGGGCAAACAGATCCTGTCCATCGAGGAGCACCTGCCCTGAGTTTGGTTGATCGAGCATGCCCAGAACGTGCAGTAAGGTGCTTTTGCCAACACCAGACTCTCCCACGATGGCGACACATTCGGTGGGAAGAATAGTCAAGTGCAAATTGTGGAGAACATGAATGATCCGTTCGCCTTCGCCGTAATCCTTGTTGAGGTTTTGAGCTTCAATCAGAAATTCTGCCACGTTGCCTCTCTGTGGACACTGTCTGCCCGCCTCCCAAGCGGTGGAGGTTGCATGTCAAGGCGCGAGTCGCCGTGTTACTCATAGCGCAAGACTTCGACTGGCGGCAAATTCGCCGCTTGTCGAGCGGGGTAGATTGTAGCCAATAGACAGATGACGATCGAAGCGAGACCGACGAGCACAAAGTTGCTGAGATAAATTTTCACTGGTAGCGTAGGAGTGTAAAAGACGTCGGGGGGAAGATCAATAAAGTGGTACCGATCAAGGAGCCAGCAGCCGGTATAGCCGAGCAACGTGCCCAGTAAGGTGCCTGCCACGCCGATAATGGCGCCTTTGTAGATAAAAATCCGACGAATCGACTGATTGGAAGCGCCCATCGATTTGAGCACGGCGATGTCTTTACGTTTTTCCATAACGACCATGATCAGCGTCGCGATGATATTAAACGCCGCCACCAAGACGATGAGTAAGAGCACGATGAAATAGACGATTTTTTCTAGCGCGAGCGCTGCAAAAATATTGCGGTTAATTTCTGTCCAGTCGCGGGCTTTGTACGGAAACCCGAGGGCAGTCTCCAGCTTGCGCGCTACTTGTTGCGCGGCATAGACATTCTGCACACGCGCCTCTATGCCAGTGACATGGGTGTCCAGTCCAAAGAAATTCTGCGCATCGGTAAGGGACATGATCATCAGGCCTTCATCGTAGTTATACATTCCCGAATCGAAAATAGCGGCCACAACAAAGCGTTTGACTTTTGGCGTCATACCGAGAGGTCCCGGGGTGGTGTTCAACGGCGACACTACGTTAATGGGGTCGCCAAGGAGTACTCCGAGTTGACGGGCAAGTGCTTTTCCAATGATAACGCCGGTCAGCGTCACCGTGCGCTCTCCGTTCCCGTCCTTTGTCGATATTTCATAAGGGCGACCAAGCCCCGTTATCGTCCCCTCTTTGAGATGGTCAGCGATATCAACGACCGCGTTTGCCTCTGCTGGCTCCAATCCGCGCACGAGCACGCCGGAAACGCTTTGACGGGAAGAAACCATCACTTGGCTGTAGACGAATGGGGCCGCCGCCGCTACGCCAGGAACCTGCCGGGCTTTTTCTACAAGCGGTTGATAGTCGCCCATCTGGCCGCTTAAGCTGGTTACAAGGATATGGGGATTGAAGCCTAAGATGCGATCGCGAAGATCTTCCTCAAATCCTGTCATCACCGACAAGACGATATTGAGCGTCATCACCCCTAATAGCACCCCAAAGGTAGCGATAATGGTGATAAGGGAAATGAACGCCTCGCGCCGCTTCGCACGGAGATAACGCAGGCTGATGAAGAGTTCGTAGCGCACAAGTAGGGGTTGGGTGTTAGGGGTTGGGTGTTAGGGGTCGGACATGAGAAATAAGAGGATATGTCATGATTGGCGTCTCTTTCTTATCTTCCAGCCCCTAATCCCCAAACCCTAATCCCTAGTTTTCTCCGGTCGCATTTGTGGAAACAGGATCACATCACGAATGGACGGCGAATTAGTAAACAGCATCACGAGACGATCGATGCCGATGCCTTCTCCCGCTGTAGGAGGCATGCCGTATTCAAGGGCGCGGATGTAATCCTCGTCCAAGGCGTGAGCTTCATCGTCGCCTGCCTCTCTTTCTCGCCGCTGTTCGAGAAAACGCTGCAGCTGATCTTCCGGATCATTTAATTCAGAAAAGGCGTTGGCGATCTCGCGCCCGGCAATATAGAGCTCAAACCGATCGACGAAACGAGGATCTGTGTCATTGCGTCGCGCAAGTGGAGAGATCTCGACTGGATAGCTGACCACAAAGGCGGGCTGGATAAGATGTGATTCAACCACCTCGCCAAATAATTCTTCGATGACCTTTCCGAGCGGCGCCGCGGCTGGCGTGTGCACGCCGAACTCACGCGCTTTTGCGCGCACTTTATGGTCATCGTCTAATTCTTCGGCTGACAACCCTGTGTACTGACATAAGGCTTCTTTCATGCTGAGACGGGGCCATGGAGGAGTAAAATCGAGCGTCTGTTCTCCGTAGTGAATCTGAAGGCTGCCATTCACCTCCTGGGCTAAAAATGCGAACAGTTCTTCCGTAAGCGTCATGAGCTGTTCATACGTGGCGTAGGCCTGATAGAACTCCAGCGTGGTGAACTCGGGATTATGCTTCGTGGAGATGCCTTCATTGCGGAAATTGCGACCAATCTCGAACACGCGCTCCACGCCGCCAACGATGAGTCGCTTGAGAAACAGCTCTGGAGCAATACGCAGATACAGATCGAGGTCGAGCGTGTTGTGATGAGTGACAAACGGTTTCGCCAATGCGCCGCCGGCAATGCTTTGCATGGTTGGCGTCTCGACTTCGAGGTAGTCCCGTTCGATGAAGAATTGGCGGATAAGCTGGATTAGTTTCGCGCGCTTGCGAAAGGTGTCGCGTACATGAGGGTTAACAATGAAGTCGAGATAGCGCTGCCGATAGCGCACTTCCACATCCTGCAACCCATGCCATTTTTCGGGAAGCGCACGGAGCGCTTTGCTAAGTAGCCGGAGCGCTGTGGTCTTGATGGTCAGCTCGCCGGTCCGCGTGCGAAAAACCGGACCAGTCACGCCCACGAAGTCGCCTACATCAAGCGTTTCTTTGACAAGTGCAACAGCCTCTGCCGGACTGTCTCCTTGGCGGACGTAGACCTGTATCTGTCCACTGCGATCCTGAATGTGAAAAAACGCCGCCTTGCCGAAATGACGCAACGACATAATGCGGCCAGCCACGACAAACTGCTCCGTGAGTTGAGTCAGATCCGCCTCCGTCGCCTCAGCAAAGCGATCCAGGAGTGCAGCGGTCGTCTGCGTCGGGAAAAAATCATTCGGGTAAATGGGTGCTCCCTGCGCTTTGAGCGTCGCAAGCTTCTGTTTGCGCACAAGCATCTGTTCATTTTCTTCAGTCATAGGATCATGGGCTTAACCGACTGTGTCCTAAGCGTCAACATAGCAAGGTTATAAACCCGAATCCACGATAAATTTTGCCCGATTT
>CAZUFQ010000787.1:0-3672 GCA_964618735.1 uncultured Enterobacteriaceae bacterium | reverse complement strand
CCCTGCTTTCTCTCTTGTCCATACTTGCCTCCTGCCCTAGAAAATTTGTCTCCCTGTGGCATGGTGAAGGAGCAAAGAATAGGCCA
This sequence comes from uncultured Enterobacteriaceae bacterium, assembly GCA_964618735.1. GTDB lineage: Bacteria > Desulfobacterota > Binatia > Bin18 > Bin18 > SYOC01. The sequence continues at coordinate 3,586 of CAZUFQ010000787.1, read as the reverse complement.
TGTGAAAAGAAGAAAGACCAAGAGGAGGGCGAGAAAAAGGGAGCAGTTATTTTACCAGCTTTTTCCTGGTATCAACTCCCCTCTTGCAGATTTCTCTGGACTTTTTGCGCGCTGTCCCGGAGACAACAAGGCGCCTGAAAAAAAGCACGCTGTTGCTTTTCGTGCTTAGCTCTTGTTCAGTACAGAGCAAGAACTTCTTGTGAAGTAGGCGCCGGCTGATCTTTAGCATTGTTCAAAACAGGCAAGCCTCTTGCACAAAGAGGGAAAACCAGGAACAGTGCCTCAGAATTAAGGAGGAAGGCATGGCCTCCACAGAAGTCGACCAACCGCTGATCCCGGGGGAAGTCATCCCGGCTCCAGGCTCTCTCACCCTCAACGCCGATAAACCAACACTCACGTTGGTAGTAGTCAACACGGGAGACCGGCCCGTGCAGATCGGTTCTCACTACCATTTCTTTGAAGTTAATCGCGCGCTCCGTTTCGACCGGGCGGCGGCGTTTGGATTTCACCTCGACATTCCTTCGGGTACCGCGGTGCGGTTTGAACCTGCAGAAGAAAAAGGAGTGACCTTGACCTCGTTCGGCGGGCAGCAACACATGATCGGTCTCAATGGACTCACGGAAGGCATTGTCACTGATAGTCAGGTCCGGGAGCACGCACTCCTCGTCGCACGACAAGGAGGATTTTTGTCAAGTGAGGATCAGACTTCGCGCGCAAGCGTCCCCCCAGAACAGGAAACACACTGATGACTGGAGCTAATGTTCCTCGCTTAGGCATCGGCGGTCCAGTCGGTTCAGGAAAGACGGCGCTCATTGAACAGCTCGTGCCCTATCTCCAGCAACGCGGCAAGCAGGTTGCCATTGTCACCAACGACATTCTCACACAAGAGGACGCTGAACGACTTCGTGGACGCGGGTTTCTCCCGCCAGAGCGGATCATCGGCGTGGAAACCGGCGCCTGTCCCCACACGGTCATCCGCGAAGACCCGACCATGAACCTGGAAGCCGTACGCGTGTTGGAAGAACAATTCGCCGAACTCGATCTTATTCTGCTGGAAAGCGGCGGCGACAATCTCGCTTCCACGTACTCTCCAGAACTTGCCGACGCGTTTATCTTTGTCATTGATGTCGCCGGAGGGGACGATATTCCGCGGAAACAGGGTCCCGGCATCACCCGCTCGGATCTCCTTGTCATCAACAAAGTAGACTTAGCGCCGTACGTCGGCGCAAATTTGGACGTCATGCTCACCGACGCACAACGCGTACGCGGGACACGACCTTTTCTGCTCACCAATTGCAAAACTGGGCAAGGAGTCGCCGAGGTTGTCGCGTGGATCGAACGAGAACTGCTGTTCAACTGATGTCGCACACGCCCCGCGCCTTTACGGCCTATGTGGACGAACCGCTTATACAACGCCCAGCGGCGTCGCCTGGCAAGAATGGCGTTTGCGACCTGGCCTTTGCCAATGTACGCGGGAAAACCGCCCTTTCCGCTTCGTTTGTCACCCACCCGTTTCATCTCACAGCGCCGTGGCGTCTAGACCCCAATCTGCCGGGCATGGCGGTCGTGTATCTGCAAACACCGGCTGGCGGACTCATTCAAGGCGACCGCACGCGCATGCAGTTTACTTGTGGTCCACACACGCAAGTCCATTTGACCACCCAAGCTGCGGAGAAAATCCATACGATGACTGCGAACTGCGCCATCCAGCAGACGTCCTTCACGCTTCATGCTGGCGCTTACGCGGAGTACTGCCCAGAACCAGTCATTCTCTTTCCTGGCGCGCGTTTCGCCCAAACCATCGACGTGACCCTTGAGGAGAAGGCGGGGTTTTTCCTCAGTGAAATCTTTCTCTCCCGTCGCACAAACAATGGCGCATTTTTCGAGGCGTTGGTCTCCACACTAAATGTGAGAGACGCCAACGCAGGGGTGCTCGTATACGATCGCAGCTGCATTTTCCCTCAGCAACACGATTTGGCTGGACCGGGCATTCTCGGCGGCTATCACACCTGGGGGCAAGCACTGTTAGTCGGACCAACCATTCCACCTGCTTGGGCGCAGGAACTCCATACGTTGCTTGCGACGGAACAAGACGCTATTTGCGGCGTTACGCTCTTGGATAAATCGCGGGGCGTGTATGTAAAAGCAGTCGGGTCGGAGGCGCGGGCAGTGCGGCGCGTTTTGCAAAACGCCTGGAATTACCTGCGCACCCAATTCTTGCAGACGCCGGCGCCAGTATTTCCCAAGTAAACAAGAAGGAACTCTCGCATGCTGCACATCAGTCACCGCCTGGGCAACATCCATACGAGTCCAACGCTGCAAAATCAAGCCGCAGAATGGCGGAATGAAGGAAATCTTGACGAAATCACCATCGACGAACGAGATGCGCACAAGAGCCGTCTCCGACTCTTCACGAACACAGGGCGCGAAATTGGACTCATCCTGCCGCGCGGGGCCGAAATCACCGACGGTGACGTTTTTGCCGTGCAAGAAGATGAGAGCCGCGTGCTCATACGCATCGCTCTGCAAGAGGTCATGGTGCTCACACCGAGTGAAAGTATGCAGGCGCATGAACGTTGGGCTTGGGCGGTCCGGCTTGGCCATGTGCTCGGCAATCAACATTGGCCGATCGCCGTGGTTGGCGAACAGATTTTTACGCCGGTGACCGTGGATCGCGCAGTCATGGAAACCGTGCTGGCCACGCATCACATCACCGAGCATTTTACCATCCACTATGAACGGCGCTCTTGGCCGAAAGAAGAAGGCCTCTCTCAATGGACGACGCATCACTAATTGCCGCCTTGCAATTGGCGGATTCGTTCTTCCCATCCGGCATGATTACTCTCTCGCACGGGTTGGAAACTTTTCTCAGTATCCAACCATCTGCGCACGTCGATATCGCGCGCTTGCTCGACAATTATCTACGAGGCAAAATCGCGCCGTGCGATCTCGTCGCCTACGCGCACGCCTATCGAGCCGCCGAGGCGAGCGATCTATTTCGTCTCCAAGAAATCGATCAGTTGCTTACTGCTGCACTCGTACCACAAGAATTGCGGCAGAGTTCAGCTCGTTGTGGCCGAGCGCTTATAGCCACGCTCCAGACTTTGGTCGACGCCCCGCTGTTCCAACAGTTTTGCCAAACGGTGCAAAGCGGTGCGAGCGCCAGCAATGCGGCAGTTTGCCTGGGAGTGCTGTGCGTCGCCTGGAACATCCCCTTACGCACCGGGGCGTTGGTGCATTTGTACACCTTCGCCGTAAGTTTTCTTAGCGCAGCCTTGCGTTTAGGGCGCGTAGTACACCATGAAGTCAAACGGTTCTTCCTGACCTTGCGTCATCCACTCCACACATTGTGCGAACTTCTCGAAATCTTGCCGCTTCGAGGATTGCATCGGATACCGCCGGAAGAAAGGGATCACGACTTCCAGCAACTCCGAACGCTTTCGCACAACGTAACGATGCAGGTGCTCTTTGTGGTTATCGTACCGCTTATTCGCCAGTACTTGTCCCACTCTGAAGAACTCGGGGAGTTGCTGAAGACACGCTAGGCTTCTTGAACCTTGCGTCACCGCGAATTCGTTAGCCCCCC
>CAZUFQ010000786.1:0-3688 GCA_964618735.1 uncultured Enterobacteriaceae bacterium | reverse complement strand
TTTCTCATCTGTCTGAGTCATTCAGTAGGCTCGGATAGCCTAAGCTCTAGAGAGTCCTTGACTCATTCCTTTATTCATGAGTTGTCCCCGCAGCGACCCAAGCTTCACCACATCAGGATCGGTAGCAGTAGGGGGATTATCCGAAAAAAACCTGTCGTCGAGCGACTTCTGCAAAGTATGCATCTGTTGAAATAGCTCGCGGGAACTAGAATCAGGCTTATGACTCGCCAGAATCTGGTCCACGGCCTGCTGTTGGGTCGCGTTCAAATTTAATTTTTTCAAGACGATATGCAAGAACATCCCTGGTCCGCCCATCATGGGTCCGCCATGCCGCCAATGCCCACCGCCTCCGCCAGGTCCGCCCCCCCAGCTAGCATAAGTCAATGCTGGCGCCGCTCCGAGACTAAGCACAAGCGCACCTAGTATGACGTATTTAATCTTTCTCATATAACACCCTCCTGAAATTAAAATTCTTCAAGCGTAAGAGAAAAAGCCGTAGATTCACATTCTGGAGATACGAAGAAGTCGTCCTCCCCACAGGGCCAGTCATCATTGAAAACAACACGGCTATCGTCATCAAAAGAAAACGAGGGAGCAAACACCGGTTGCTCTATATCCGCAGTGTAAGAAAATGCTGGATTAACAACATCTTCAAGAAACGAGTACATCTCTTCATGTGACACGACGTAAGGCGCCGATGGAGTCATACGGCTTGGAGATTGCCAGTTCCCCTGCCAACTCAATAGAAGGACACTCGCCACAGTCGCCGCCACGGGAACCCACCAGATAGGAGCGTGTAGGCGATGACGGGCAACCGCTGCTGGAGGGTCTGTTGTAAGGAGCGTCTGCTCGATAGCGCGAAACTGCTGGAGGAGGCGCTGATAGCGAGCATGGCAATCTTGACAACTCGCAAGATGAGAACGCTGAGCCACAGTCCCCTCGTCAGCAACGAGTTTGATGAGGGCGTGATTTCGTAAACAGCGCGACATTATGATTCTCCTAATGCTTTCTGCAAATGACGCATGGCGTGAAAGAGGTGCCGTTTAATACTTCCGCTCGTCAGCCCGAGCGCCGCCGCCGCCTCCTCGGTAGAAAAACCTTCAAGTCGTCGCAAGACAAACACCTCGCGTTGCCGGGTCGATAAGGCGTTAAAAAGACGCCATACATGCCGCTGCCGTTCTCGCGTCAAGACATGTTCTTCCGGAGTTTCTGTGTTAGCTGGAAGCATTGTTCCTATTTCCGTCGTCTCACCTGCACGGTTTCGATTCCACAACTTCCACCAGGCAGATCGTTTGCGGTCATGACAAGCATTCACAGCCACACGGGTGAGCCACGCTTCCCACGAAACGATGGCGCGGTTCGTAGCGTGTTCTCGCACCAGGCGAAGAAACACTTCTTGCGTCACCTCCTCCGCATCTTGTTGATTCAAAAGGAGCAGACGACAAAGCCGCATCACACGGGCTTGCTCACGGCGATAGAGTTGGTCGCACTCGGTACTCTCCTCATGCGTTGGCGGTTTCTCTGCCATCATGTTCATGTCTTGCTTCTATAGACGTAAAGATGACTGAGTTGGTTGAAGAGAGGATGGGCTTCTTCCCCAGCAGGCGCCTTTTCGCTACAAGAGAACGGCGCATAAGAGCGCGGAATTTCTGGAGGCCTACTCTGTCTATGAATCCTAACCCAACGCCGCTTCCCCCTAATGGCGGCGCTCGTCTCGGTCAACTTCTTCATCGCACGCTCGTCAAATTTGGTCACTTCATGTTCTTTGCACGAAATTTTCTTTTTCCCGTCGCGTTCATTCTTTTACTCCTGATTACTCGGCCCGGGCTTCCTTTCGACAGTGAACGGGCAGACTGGGGACTGGATCTCCTAGGGATCGTGATAGCATTTTCTGGACAAGCCTGCCGCGCATTGGCTATCGGACAAACGGAAAACATTCGTCGCGGCGGACGCCAGAAAAAAGTCTCGGCCAAGAAGCTGATTACTCATGGTGTCTATGCGCAGACCCGCAATCCACTCTACCTTGGTAATCTGCTCATCATTTGTGGACTGGGGCTCATTGCCAATAACTTCTGGTGGTATTTGCTCATGCTGCCGCTGTTCATAGTCGTGTATGTGAGTATTATCTTGGCGGAAGAAGAATTCTTATCTCGAGAATTCGGCCAACATTACGCTCATTATTGTCTGTCCACGCCTCGCCTAGTACCGCGTTTTACTGGTTTGTGGCGCTCATGTACGATGGTGACATTCGATTGGCAACGTGTGCTCAGAAAAGAATACGGCGTGGCTTGCTCTTGGATGTCCATGGCGACGGGCTTACTCATCTGGGAGCTGTGGGCGCGCTTTGGCTACACCGCACGCGCCGCACAGATCAACGGGCTTATCCTCTGCTTAGGGCTCATCGCCTTCTTCTATGTTGGGACTTCGCGGATGAAAGTCACGGGGAAATTGCGTTCCTCATGAGCACTGTCCCATTCCTCCTATTTTGCGTTGACAGTAATCCTGGCCCCATCTTCAAGCTGATTGGTCGGATGGCGCACAACAGCTTCTCTCCCCTCCAGGCCGCGTACGATTTTGGCTTCAAGCGCGTTACGATGCCCAACCTCAACCTCACGAGACCGCACTGCGATACACTTTCGAGAGCTGCCGCACCCGAAAAACAGGTTCAGACTTTCACTGCGCAGCCCCGCGCTCTTCGCTCATGTCACTAGGGGTACGCGGTTAACCAGCGCGACGCAACGGTCCCGCTTTTCTCTAGACCGTGGTGCAGTTTCGTCTTTGTAGGGGCGTAGCATGCTACACCCCTACGGAAAACATGGCGCCATCATGAATAGGAAACAAAGGCAAGTAAACTTGTATCACTCCTGCTGAAAGATAGTCGTGGATCATTGCGAAAAGGACCGCTATAAAAGATACAAAGAAGAAAAATAGATAGCCTGATGAGCAATACCATTATTTATCTAACCGCGCCGCTCTTCTTTGCTCTTTTGGCGACAAGCATGGGAGCGGCGCGAACCCTTGCTGCGGATCACACGCCGCTGACGCTTGAGGAAGCCATTGAAAGAGTCCAAGCGATTTCCCCGCAACGTCGCGCCGCGCAGGCACGCGCCCAAGCTGCTGTGGGGGTTTTGCATCAAGCCGGTCGGTTCCTCAATCCTTCCCTTGACATTCGTCAGGAAAATCTCGGGGCAGGCCATCGCGCCCCTATCGATCAAACTATTGATGTGTTTGCCGTCTTCAATCAACCCGTCGAAGTCGGCGGAAAGCGTGCAGCACGAACGGCAGTGGCCGCAGCCGATGTCGCTGGAGCCCAAGCCGCCATCCGCCAAGCCGAGCGGACTCTGACGCTGGAAACCGTCCGCCTCTATCTCGCCGCTTTGCAAGCGCACCTCTGGACAGAATTTTTGTTAAGCAACCGGAACGAATTAGAGCAGCTCTTAGCGATGATGCGTCGACGCGTAGCAGAAGGGTATGTCGCGGAAGCAGACTTGATGAAATTCCGCACCGAAGCAGCTCGACTGGATACTCACATCACACGCTCCACCATAGAGTTCAATCAAGCCGCGACACTGCTCACTGCATTGCTCGATGTGGCCGATCCCATTACCGCGGTCCGTCTCGTGAGACCGCCGGGGCTTGCGCCCCCCAGCGGCGATCCAACGAGGTTGGCTCAACAAACAGTTGAACA
>CAZUFQ010000785.1:0-3691 GCA_964618735.1 uncultured Enterobacteriaceae bacterium | reverse complement strand
TCGAAAACAGAGCCAAATTCGTGGAGAAAAAGGGCAAGAAAAGGAGCAGGAATGTCGTCGGAGAAGATGAAAAATCAGACCTCCCCAACCGTGATTTTGCGTAAAAAGAGAGCAACGACGCCTCCGCCGCAAACTGCTGCTACGCCTGAACCGTTTTCTCTTCCTCCGGTGCGGAAACCGATTGCGGCGCCACCTCCCACGTCGCCTCGGTTGCGGAGCTTCGTTCCTTCGTCTGTGCCAGTCCAACGAAAACTTCCGCCGCGCAGTGACGCCCCCCCGATGCGTCGCCCGCAACCTGCGCCGAAACGGGCAAAAGCGCCAGTAAAAAAAGCGCCACAGCCGCCTCCAGCGCCGGTCCCGGGACAACCCAATCGCCGACAGCGCGACGCCCTAGCGCAGCAGGAACTCCTCGCACAATTTCGTCAGCGTTGGCCACAGGCCTTTCCTCTAACTTGGCAAGAGATCAAACCACTTGCTCGGGGCGTACACCAAGAGCTTGCTACGCATTTTCCTGACAGCCGACTTTCGCTGATTAAACAAACGATCGCTCGGTTTCAGCGTAGTCACGATGGGGCCTACTGGCGAGCGATTCTTAAAGGCGGCCCTCGTTACAATTTGGACGGCGCTCCCAACGGTGAAGTGACGGCGGAAGAACAAGAACAAGCTCGGGCGAACCTCCTTGCCATGAAAGCACGGAAGACGGCCGCCCAAGCACGTCTGGCTGCCGATTCGCCTTCAGCCGCCTCTGCCGCCGCCTCGTCTCGATGATAACACTAACAGTTTGTGAATGATCAAAATATATTGCCGCGCCCCCGCGCCTGTCAAACGCTGAGGCGCTCCTCGCGGATCTTTTTGGACAAACACATCTACAAATTGTGAGTCTCGGTTTGGGTTTCTGCTCCTCCTAGAGTTTCCCGCCTTGTTGCAAAAATAAGGAAGTCGGGCTTGCTCTCAGACGCCGAAAGTGCAATCTTCCTTGCTAAGATTTGCTGTTGACTTCGGCTCGATTAAGCAGTGCTATGGGGAAGGTTGCCTTCAACGGGGATACGTACTTCGGCTGTCAGACTCACCGTATAAAGGAGGGTGTTATGGCGCAGTTCGATACTATTATCAAAGGCGGCACGGTTGTTGACGGAACCCGAGTTCCACGCTACCGGGCCGATATCGGCATTAAGAACGGCAAGATCGCCAAGATCGGCCGACTCAACAGCAGCGATGCGACCAAGGTGCTCGACGCATCTGGACTCATTGTCGCGCCGGGGTTCATTGATCTGCACACTCATTACGATGCGCAGATCCACTGGGACCCTTATTGCTCAATCGGTGGTTGGCATGGGGTAACTTCAGTTACGATCGGCAACTGCGGGTTCGGCTTTGCCCCCGTCCATACAAAAGACTTTGATCGCGCCTTGCTCTCGCTTTCGCGCAACGAGGCGATTCCGCTGGAGCCGATGAAAGTTTCGATGGCGCCGGAATGGGAAACCTTTGCGCAGTGGATGGACCACCTCGATCGCCTGCCGCTTGGGATTAATCTCTCTCAACTCGTACCGGTCACGCCGTTAGTGGCCTACGCGATGGGCGGTTTTACTGAGGCCAAAAAACGGCTGCCGAACGAAAAAGAGGTGCAGGCCTCTATTCAGCTGTTCCATGACGCCATGAAAGCGGGCGCCATTGGCTGGGGCGCGCAACGGCTGTTCCCGGAAAGCACGGCGTCGGTGCAGCGCGATTACGACGGTACGCCAATGATTTCGGACGTACTGCCGGACGACTACTATCTGGCGCTGGCGCGGGCGTTGCAAGATTATGACGCGGGGTTCATCCAAATTACCCAGTCAAGTGCGACCTCGAATGATCAAGGCATCGGCATGCAGCGGGACATGAACTTCAGCACGCAACTGGCTGAGCAGAGCGGCCATTCTGTCATCTACAACGCTTTGGTGGCGCATGAAAAGATCGTTGAGCCCCTACGGCTCCAACTCAAGTGGCTGAATGAGATGGTCGCCAAGGGCGTCCCTGTGTACGGACAGGCAGCGACAGTGCGCGCGCCGTTTGTGATCAACTTCCAAGACTGGAATCTCTTTGACGACAACCCGGCGTGGCGGGAGGCGACCCTGGGGACGGTCGAAGAGAAACGGGCCAAGCTCTCCAATCCGGAATTTCGCAAGGCGGTGCGAATCGAATATGACAGCGGCACGCCGACCCGCGATTTCGTCTTTGGCGAGCTGCATAAGTATATCGCCATTAAGATCAATCGACCAGATTTGCGCGATAAATATTTAGGGCTGTCGGTGGAAGAGATCGCCAAACGGGAAAACAAGCACATCATCGACGCCCTGTTAGACGTTTCCGTGGCTGACGACTTGCAGACGGAGTGGCTGGGGCCTGTGGTGAACAATGACCCACGTGTGCATCAGGAGATGATGAGCTCTCCAGCCTCCATCCCCGGCGCTTCTGACGGCGGAGCGCATATCAAGTTCCTCACGCTCGGTATGTATCCCACTGATATGTTGACGTGGCTGGTGCGCGACACCAACACGCTCTCACTAGAAGAAGCGCATTTCCGTTTGAGCGCCCTGCCGGCGCATGCCGCGCAGTTCAAGGATCGAGGTGCGCTGCGCGAAGGACTCGCGGCGGATATTGTGGTCTACGATTTCAATAATCTGAAAGTGTTGCCGATCGAGATTGCCTATGATCTGCCGGCGGGAGAGTGGCGGCGCGTGCAGAAGGCCGAAGGCTATCGGTGGATCATGGTCAACGGCGCCGTGACGTTTGAAGATGGCAAGTGTTCTGGCGCGACGCCTGGGAGGCTCTTGCGCGGCGGACGTCTCGTCTAAGTTGGGGCGCGAGGGAGTTGGAATGCTAAGGAGAGGGGCGACCAGTTGGTCGCCCCTATTATTTTATGCACTGAAGGAAAGGGAGGAGTCTGTATGGCGAAAAAAACCTTGATTGAAGTAGCGCTCAATGGCGCGTGGACGCGACGACTACAGCCGAACATTCCGATCACTGCTCAAGAGATTATCAAAGAGGGCGTCGCGTGTGTCAAAGCAGGGGCTGCAGTTGTGCATACCCACACGCTTGACCCAGAAACTGGTAAACAAAATAATAATCTGGACAACTGCATCGCCTTTAGCGAAGGCATTCGTTCGCAGGTTGATGCGATTGTATATCCGACTGCGGCGCCCATTCCTTTGCCTGCTACTGATTGGGCGGCGCGCTACGCCACCACGGTTGAATTAGCCAAACGCGGCTTGGCCGAGTGGGGCTTTCTGGATCCCGGTTCGTGCAACTTTTATCTTTCCGACGCCAGCGCCCCGCCTTTGTTCGGCGGTGACGGCGGTGTGTACAGCAACCCCAACGGCGCGCTGGAATTAGGCATGGAGTTAGCGGCGAAATATAAATTCCATCCTGCATACGCCTGCTATGAACCGGGGTTTGTCCGTCAGGGAGCAACGTTACATCGTAAACAACCGGCAGCCCCTGTCCCGATCTATCGTTTCATGTTCTCGTCGGCGTTCACTTTTAGTTTCCCACCGGAAGTATGGGCGTTAGACGCCTATGTAAAATTAGTGGAAATGGTGGCGCCTGGCTGTCCGTGGATGGCGGCGGGACTCGCGGTTGATGTATTGCCGTTGCTGCCGCGCATTATCGAACTTGGCGGGCATATCCGCGTTGGTCTCGAAGACGCGCCGTT
>CAZUFQ010000784.1:0-3702 GCA_964618735.1 uncultured Enterobacteriaceae bacterium | reverse complement strand
GCAGGGCAAAGGATTCGCCGTGGTGGCGCAAGAGGTGAAGAGCTTGGCGGAGCAATCCAAGCAGGCGACCGCACAGGTGCGGACAATTCTCAACGACATTCAGAAGGCGACGACGGTGGCGGTGTTGGCGACCGAGCAAGGAAGCAAAGCCGTAGAGACCGGAGTGAATCAGTCAACAGAAGCGGGTGAAGCGATTCGCCTGTTGGCTGACAGCATCACGGAGGCGGCGCAGGCGGCGACACAGATTGCAGCGTCGAGCCAGCAGCAGTTGGTAGGCACGGATCAGGTGGCGCTGGCAATGGAGGGCATTAAGCAGGCCAGCATCCAGAACGTCTCTGGGACCAGACAAGCTGAGACAGCGGCGCACAATCTGCACGAGCTGGGACAAAAGTTGAAACGAATGGTCGAACAATACAAAGTGTGATGTGAATCATGCCCACAGAGGACGAGAACCTTCTCAAAAGATTGCGGACAACATTCAAGATCGAAGCGCAGGAGCATATCCAAGCGATCGCTTCGGGTATTGTCGAGTTGGAAAAGACCTCGACCGAGGAGGTGCGCGTTCGCCTTCTTGATACGATTTTTCGCTCGGCGCATAGTTTGAAGGGGGCCGCACGAACGGTCAACGTGACAGACATCGAAGCGCTCTGTCAGTCTCTGGAAAACGCCTTCGCCGCTCTGAAGCGTGGGGAGATGACGTTGTCGCTCGAGCTGTTTGATCTCTTTCATCAGGTTACGGATGCCCTGAGCGCCCTACTCCAATTCATCAATGCCGAGCCCTCGGTTTCTCCAAAACCTCGCTTTCCTGATTTGCTCGAGTTGCTCCGATCGGTGTCGATGCAAAAGCTCTCATCGAGGCCGCGAACATTACTGGAGAATCCGGTAGCGGTTCCTCCAGCGACGCCTGCTGAGGTCGCACCCATCAGCGCTGAGGAGAAACGAGGCATAGTTGATACTGTGAGAGTGTCCACTACCAAGCTTGATGCTATTCTGCTGCAAGCCGAGGAACTCTTGTCCGCCAAACTCGCTGTGACTCAACACGCCATGACGTTGCGGCAACTACAGGCGCAACCTTCTGAATGGAAAAAAAAGTGGGCGAAACTGCAGTCCGATTTACGGACGCTTCGCCAGTCTCTTAAGGGGAATGGCGAGAGTGACTTGCCGGTGAGCCCGCAAGTGTTGCGCGTAGTAGAGTTCCTGGAGTGGAACCAGGACTTTGTCACGTCCTTGGAAAATGAGCTGACAGATCTCGCCAAAAGAGCGAACCATGATCAACGGTTGGTCGAGGGAATGGTGGATAATCTACTTGACGAAATGAAGAAAGTAGTGATGCAACCCTTCTCGACCCTGTTAGATGTGTTTCCACGATTCGTGCGCGAACTCTCCCGCGACCAGGGAAAAGAAGTTGAGCTGGTGCTGCGCGGCGGCGACATCGAGATTGATCGGCGGATTCTGGAGGAGATCAAAGACCCGCTCATTCACCTTGTGAGAAACTGTCTCGACCATGGCATTGAAGCGCCGACTGAACGCAGGCAAAAAGGTAAGCCGGCGCGCGGAACCCTGATGATCAGCATCGCGCCGAAAAATGGCAGCAATGTCGAGTTGCTGATCACCGACGACGGCGCCGGCGTCGATGCAGGCAAAGTTAAAGCGTCCGCAGTCAAACTCGGGTTGTTGTCCTCAGAGAAAGCCGAGGCGTTGGGTCATACCGAGGCGTTATCCCTCATTTTCCAATCCGGCATTTCCACTAGCCCGATCATCACCGATATTTCTGGTCGCGGCCTTGGCCTCGCTATCGTGAAGGAAAAGGTGGAAAAATTAAATGGCGCGCTCTCTATCGAAACGGCGCTAAACGCTGGCGTCACGTTTCGCATCATCTTGCCGCTGACGCTTGCGCGCTTTCGCGGAGTCGTCGTCCGCGTGGATGAGCATGTGTTCGTCCTTCCTACCAATAATGTAGAACGAGTGGCGCGTATAAAGAGAGACGACATTAAGACTGTTGAAAACCGAGAGACGATTGCGCTGAGTGGAGAAATCTTGTCATTAGCGCGTCTCACAGAGACGCTAGCGCTGCCGCGGAAAGCCGCAACGAATGGGCAACCGGACGCTCACTTCGTCGTCGTGCTGGCTTTCGCCAACCAGCGCATCGCGTTCATCGTCGATGAAATTCTCAATGAACAAGAAGTTCTGGTAAAAACGCTTGGCAAACAAATTACGCGTGCGCGCAACATTGCCGGGGCAACCGTCTTAGGCTCAGGTAAGGTCGCGCCTATTCTCAACGCGCCGGATTTGCTGAGGTCCGCCGTGCAGGTCGGCGACATCAGCGCCAGAATTTCAGCTCCTGCTGCGCAGGCTATCGCAACGCCAAAGAAATCGGTGCTCGTGGCTGAAGACTCTATTACTTCACGAACCTTGTTAAAGAACATCCTCGAAGCTGCAGGCTATGAAGTGGAAACATCCGTGGATGGAATCGACGCCTTCACGAAGTTGCGAAGCGGCTCCTTTGACCTGCTGGTGTCCGATGTGGAGATGCCGCGGATGAACGGGTTCGATCTCACCGCGAAAATCCGCGCTGAAAAAAAATTCGCTGAATTGCCCGTCATTTTGGTGACGGCGCTCGAATCCCGTGAGGATCGTGAGCACGGCGTCGACGTTGGCGCGAGCGCCTACATTGTGAAAAGTCACTTTGAACAAAGTAATCTGCTAGAAATTATCCAACGACTGATATGAAGCCAAACAAACAAAAAGTTATCAAAGTCCTCATAGTCGACGACTCGCACGCCGTCGCGGAATTCCTAACACACGTGCTGAACGCCGATCCCGGCATTCAGGTGATGGGAGTCGCCTCGAATGGCGAGGAAGGTCTCGAAGCCGCGCAACGGATCAAGCCTGATGTGATCACGATGGACATCTATATGCCGAAAGTGGATGGTTTCGAGGCGACCCGTAACATCATGGAAACCTGTCCTACGCCCATCGTGATTGTCAGCGCCAGCGCCAGTGTCGATGAAGTGGCTACCAATTTTCGGGCGGTCGAAGCCGGCGCCCTGGCGGTTGTGGCTCGACCGCGTGGACCTAGTCATCCTGATCACGAAGTCCAGACCAAGGAATTAGTAGCGACAGTCAAACTGATGTCTGAAGTGAAAGTGGTCAAACGCTGGCCGCGATCGCGATTTACGCAAGCGCAGCCCCTGGCTCCGCAAATAGCAACAAAGAACTCGTTGGGCGCTATCCAGGTAGTGGCAATCGGGGCTTCGACTGGCGGACCACTGGTGTTGCAGACCGTTCTCTCCGGCCTTCCGCGAGACTTCGCTGTTCCCCTTCTTATTGTTCAACACATGGCCCCAGGCTTTATGGAAGGTTTTGTCGAATGGCTGACGCGCTCGTCCGGCTTTCCGGTTCGTATCGCCACGGTCAATGAAAGTCTGTTGCCCGGCTACGCTTATGTTGCGCCAGATGATTTTCATTTGGGCGTGAACACGAGCCACCGCATCATTTTGACGAAAGAAACAAAGGAACATGGAACGCGCCCTGCGGTCTCATTTCTCTTTCGTTCCGTTAACGCAGTGTTCGGAGCTAATGCTGTTGGCGTGTAACTGACTGGCCTGGGCCAGGAAGGGGCGGAAGAAGTGAAACCGCTGACGGACGCCGGGCCCATTCCTATCGCTCAGTGCTAAGCAAGTTACGTCGGCGCGGGTATGC
>CAZUFQ010000783.1:0-3705 GCA_964618735.1 uncultured Enterobacteriaceae bacterium | reverse complement strand
GGCCTAAAAAAGAAAATCAACGAAAAAAACAGATTACATCTTAGGACATCCATAGCCTCCGGAAAGGGCAAGCCCTAGCGTCGTCGAACACAAAGCCGCGTCTCGAAAAGATGCTGGGGACCTGCGCACGCCTTACTCCTCCAAGAGAAACTGACGCAGGACTTTGAAACAGGCTTCTGTATCATCGCGGAAGACTCCATGGCCACAGCCGGGAAAGCGTACCAAGTGGACAAGATCTGCAGGTAAAGCCTGCGCCATATCTTCAGCATCGGCAATCGGAGTAATAGGATCCTCCTCCCCAGCCATGATTAGAGTCGGACACTGGATACGAGCAAGGCCAGGAAGCAAGTTAAAGGTGCGCCATTCACCGGCGAGGAACGACAGGCCTAACTCTTCATGGAACTTGGTACGCGCCATCAGGTCGGGATCTTGCGGACGTTGGTTGTAGAGGGGAAGGCAAACCTGGAGGTAGTTAGTAGCGGTTTCGTGAGTTGGATTGTCGAAGAAAGCTTGGGCGACATCCCGAGCCCGCGGACCGCCGAGGCGTAGAAAAATGGGAAGCGCTCGCTCCGGCCGAAAACGCGCTTGGGTGCTGGAGAGGATCAATTTGCGGGGCTCATGGGGATAGCGGGTCGCGTACGCCATGGCTACAAATCCGCCGAATGACTGCCCCAGCACGAAAGGTCGCTCGATCTCTAGCGCTTTACAGAAGGCGTGGATATCCTCAGCCCAGCGATTGAGATTCCACTGTTCGGGTGCTCCGTAGTCACTTCGTCCGTTGCCGCGATGGTCCAGGTAGACAACCTGAACGATATCGGTGAGTGCAGCGAACCGGGGCTTGAAGCCAGAATGATCGAACCCGGGGCCACCATGCAAAAGGAGCAAAGTCGGGCGTTCCCGCATGATCGGTCCATCAGGAACAAGCTGGGGTCCTTCGACGTCAAAGAAAAGCCGTACATCGCCAACTTGAATACGCATCGTCGTGTTCCTCCTTCTTTCCTATCAATGGCTCACGTCAGAAAACGACTGTCGGGCGATAGCGCCGACGCCCGCGCGGATAAAGGGGACATAGTGTGCGACGGCGAGCCAGTGTGTCTGTACCGCCAGACCGATTTCTCCAGTCTTTTCGTCAACAGCGACGATGGAATAGGTCATCGGAGACTCCTTACGTTCCCTGGCGTATTCTTTAGACGATTATCCCGTTAGTGCTTGCCGTTTGTCAAACAGTTCAATATCCCTCGGGATTGCCGGGCGCGCGGCGGAACACCAGTTTCTTTAAGCCTTCTGTCGGATGCATCTCAAAGATCTCGCCCTCCCGGTACACAACGAAGCAGCCTTCACGTTGGCCGCTCCACCCTGTAGTGCAAAATTGTCCGTCCGGCCTGATGTGCCATTTGCCCGCGTCGAACCAAACACTGACCTGAGACCCCTCGTTGAGAGTGCTCGTGCTGTAGAGGAAGCCATCCGGCGCGAGAAACACATGATAGACCCCAAATGTGTCCCGGATTCTTGGTAGAGGTAAAACGTGTTGCCGGGCAGCTCTGCGGGTGTCTCACTCCCACTAAGTGGCTGCCATGCGGGCGCTGCCTCTTGGGAACCTGATGAGCAGGGAAAGGAGCGGACCGCTGCACCCGCTAACACCATAGTGTCCACGTCAAAATTATAACCATCGGCCAACCGGAAGGCGGAGACGCCGTTGGGCAACAGCATGATAAGATTGCCGCCAAACCCAGCCATGTAGGGAATCTGGAAAAAACACCCGGTGCTGGTGCGATAGGGTACGGACCAGAACGACAGGTAGTACCGTCCC
The DNA here is from genome assembly GCA_964618735.1 of uncultured Enterobacteriaceae bacterium. Classification (GTDB taxonomy): domain Bacteria; phylum Desulfobacterota; class Binatia; order Bin18; family Bin18; genus SYOC01. Next base: position 1,895 of record CAZUFQ010000783.1, on the reverse strand, counting down.
TCACCGAACCGGTTCTCCTGACGGCTGGGCAGACCCATGATGTCAGTCTTATACAAGGCCTCGGCCGGTTTGCCAGCATGCAAGAATTGCTGGCCCTGATGCTGTCCGCCGTTTTGCAACAACGTGGTGAGCTTGGCGATGTCGTCTATCGTCGGATAGAGCCCTACTGCGAGAAATGGAATGCCGCGCCTCTTATCCGCTTCCTGGGTATGCATCATCGGTGCATAGAAGATCCCGATCGGTCGCAAGACTTCAGCACTGACCATATCCCACAGCTGCGCCTGCGGGCCTGCCTGGCGCTTGAGGAAACTGTCCATGGCGGCGGCCAGGACAAAGGTGTTAATGCTGTTATAGCGTAGCACTTCCCCGGGGCCCCACGCATACTGGCCATAGGAAAAACTGACGTCCAGTTTCTCCTTGGCTGTACGGGCCCTTTCGAATTGGCCCATTTTTTCCTTATTTTCGTCTGCAAAAACCTCGTTAGGCTCCCGTTGCGGCGCGAGGTCCCCAATGCTGGTGGCCATGTTCAAGGCGTCAGCGAACGTCACGCGCTCCCACCCGTCATGAGCGGCAGTCACGGGCACGTAGTCCTTGATCTTCAGATTGAAGACCTCATCGCCGTATTTCTGCGCTAGCCGCAAGAGGGCTACAGCCGCGCCGAGGGACTTGGTTACGGAAAACACTCCGTGCCGCATCTGCCGACAATAGGGATACGGGCCGTAGCGGGTCCCACAACCATGTAAGTAGATCGTACCGTCGACAACCAGCCCGCTGGCGCTGACATCTTCGGGCGCGGCTTCACCCTCAAAGTGCTCCGGCCAGTGTGCCCCTGACGAGACGTGCAACGCCGACCAGGGTTGGATCGGTGTCTGCTGCTGTAGTTCAGCGGCAAACTGCTCCTGTAACGACTCCTCGTTGGGGATGAGACCTGGCGTATAGCTCAGCGGCGCATAGCCCCAGCCGTCATACTTGTCCCACGCGGCGGTCTCCTGCACAATTTGAAAGCGTAAAGCAGACACGTGGGTGTCGTCGTAGAGAAAGGTGGCCAGGCCGTTATGGGCGCCATTATTGTTTGGATTGGTCAACACAAGGGGAAAGGAGGCCCGGGATAGGCCCCCATCGCCCGGCTCCGACCACACGCGACCCGGGGAAAGGATGATTCCTGGGGGATCTAGGATGTCACGCACCACCGGCACGAGATACTCGCCCTGGGTAAAGAAGACGACCGAGAAGCTCGGGAGAGTCTCCGGCGATTCGGCGCAACCGTAGCGAGCACGGAATAGGGTTGAGGCTGCGACCCTCAGCGTCCCCTTGAAGGCGTGCAGAGCTGGCGCGGCTGGGCCGACCGGCAGGAAGTAGGCATTGTGGACAGGTCCAGGGTCTGCCTTAGTCGCCTTGAGTAACTCATCAGCCGTTAGCCGATCGCGTGAGTTGGCGTCGACAGGCGGCAGGGCCTTAGAGTCGTCTGCGCCGCACCCCCAGTGGTCGAGATCGGTCATCCGAGTCAAGCGCACGCCGGTGGTCACACCATCGGGCAGGTCAATGACGCCGTCCAGCGCCTCACCAACCAAGCGATAGGTGAAGGAAGGGTGGACGAATGGTGAGGGTAATTGAAACCGCAGGGCGCCGTCGACCATGCGTCCGGTCACCCGCAGAAACTCTGGCAAGGGGCTATTTAAGGTGGCGAAAGCCTCATAACTAAAGATGAGTCGGGCATACCCGTTCGGCAACACCTCTTCAACAACCAATGTGTGACACTCTAGGGCAACGTCAGGACCCCATTCTATCGTCCCGGTCCACACCCCGGCAAAGCGCGCGATTGCTTCAGGCACATCAGCTCCAGGCGCGACCAGACGCACAGCAATGGGTAGCGGCGTCTTCTGACGGCAACCCTT
>CAZUFQ010000782.1:1163-3705 GCA_964618735.1 uncultured Enterobacteriaceae bacterium | reverse complement strand
TTCACGTCCGGTTCTGCGAGGGGGTGGGGGTGAGATTCCCCCGCTCTACTCTCCTGAGGAACCGATCTTTGGCGAAGGGCGTCCTCGGGGGCGGTAGGGTTGTGGCCAGGCGGAAGACGGCGATTCGTTCCAACCCCCGCCCAGGTGGAGGTGGGGCTACGGCGCAAAACTCTGACAGATCGTCCTCCCAAACAAACATAAAAGGAAGTCGAAGGAAGACTTTCTGATCGTTGTAAGCCTCTCACGGTGCCAAGGCCGCTGTGCTCCTCCATGGGCTGATACCCTGTGCTCAGCTACCGCAGTCTGTTTCCACGCTGACGCATCCCCACCATGCAGATCCGGCCTGGTTGCAGGAATGCCGTTCTGCCCACTTCAAGAATGCGCGAGATCAAGGGCCGCAGCGCTAACTTGAATTAATCGCAAGGAATAAAAACAGCCTTTCCGAAGTACACTGGCGTCGAAACCAAACCGCAGAAAGGCTGATTCTTTGTTCAATATTATTCAGCACTGCTTGACCAGTATCCTGGATCGAAAGCTACTTCCCAGCCAGTTGCGTTCGTTGATGTTTTGTGTGTCAGGGGCTCTAGAGGGCGGGTGCCTCAGCCTGGCCTCTATTGGGAGACACGGAGTCGGTAAGGCGCGGGCCAAGCATAAGATCAAGCGCGCAGATCGTTTCGTGCGTAACGAACGGGTGAGTGTCTTGCGGATCTGTCGAGCTTTGATTCAATGTCTGTCCTTAGGACGTGACCGAGTGCTGGTGGCCTCCGACTGGACATATATCGGTTGTTGGTCGGTTCTGGTATCCGCCGTGGTGGCCTTTGGCAGAGCTATTCCGGTGTACTGGAGCGTGATCAACGAGCAAGAGGTGCGTGAAGGTGACGCGCAGCTCGAGCACTTTCGCATAATGAAATGCCTATTCCACGGAATCGACGCTGTGCACGTGCTTGATCGCGGCTTTGCTGCGGGGCCATTCTTAAGGTTCCTTGACAAGTTAAGCATCAAGTTTGTCTGCAGGGTCGCAAGAAAGATAAAGTTTCGGCCATTTGGCAAAGTTAGTTTTCAAAAAACAGGGCCAGTCTCTCACCGAGCACGCGTCTTTGATTTCGGCGCTGTGGAGTTCACAGAAGAGCATTTGGTGCCTGTGCGATTGGTTGCCATACATGACAATATGCAAGTGGACTCCTGGTTTCTAGCAACCAACCTCTACCGTGAAGAGGCACGGGAGATTGTACGGTACTATGGACGTCGCTTTGAAATCGAAGAGTTCTTCAAGGACTTAAAGGATCTGCGCCGCGGCTTTCAATTCAAAGGAAGAGTCACGACCAACGCGGACCGCTTCTCGCGCCTCTTTGCAATAGCCGCCGTTGGATACCTATTGATGACGGCTGCTGGCAACATTGGGGAAAGACTCGGCCTCCATAAAGCCTTTCAGGTTAACACTCGTGAGAGACGGGAGCTCGCCGTATGGCGGATTGGCCTTAGTTTGATGAAAACCGGGTTTCTCGCGCCGCAAGAAGTTTTGTCGGCTGTCCCTTCGATGATACAAAGGATTGGAGTTGTGTCGAGTGCATAGACCGGTAGTCCGTCAAATGGTCCCCCTACTGCGCCAGGGAAAAGGGCGCAAGCATCTTCTACGACAGGTTGCAACTCAGTTGGAGCCGTGGCCCTATGTGCTCTACGGCTTGCCTGCTACCCAACATTGGGAGAGTCCGTCGGACCGCTTGCTGCGCCAACGAATTCGGCAGCACATTAAACGCCAAGGTCTAGCCGCCAGAGAAATAGCCCAGCGCATCATAGTAAATGACAGCTTCTTTTATCGTGTGTTGAACGGCATTGAACGATTTCCAGCGGCGCTGCTCAAACCGTTACTACGCGAGCTTGGCATTCCAAGAGAAATACTACTGGAAGGCATAGAATGGCCCATCAGAAGAAAGAAGCCGAGTTTTCGGCCGTGGCGTCGCAAACCCGAATCAGACGCCTCCAAGCAACTACGAGCTCTCGTTAGTCAACGGCTCAAGGAAAAAGGACTCACCCATAAGCAACTGGGACAGCACCTCCGCGTCAATCAATCATTTGTAAGCAGGGTCTTGCGGGGAGAAGAAAGGCTGCCACATGCGTGGGTGGAGCGGCTGGCCGATATTCTGGAACTGGAGGTGAAGCTCCTGACACTAAGTTAGCATAGCAGGTAGAACCTCACGAAATTGGCTCTGTTACCGCGCTTTTTTTCACTGGGGATGCGTCAGTCCCAGGATATCCGTTTTTGAAAAAAGGAAGTCGTGGAGACAGTCTGCGGAGTGAAGGCTGCGCACATAACGGTCAACCCATGGAAGAGCTCGGCTGACCTTGGCACCGGGAGACGGTTACGGCGATCAGAAAGTCTTCCTTCGACGTCATTTTGTTTTTTTGTGGAGACGAACTCGGGGCCGTCGGCTACGGACTTACCGGCGACATGGGCGACAGGTTGAAGCGAAAGTTGACCACCGACCCAGAAACCCAAGGCACACACTTTGGCTCCCACATGGCCTCTCGGCCGCGTCACAGG
>CAZUFQ010000782.1:0-1153 GCA_964618735.1 uncultured Enterobacteriaceae bacterium | reverse complement strand
ACCAAGGAAGACTTTCTGATCGCCGTAACCGTCTCCCGGTGCCAAGGTCAGCTGCGCTCTTCCATGGGTTGCCATCACAGGCGTAGCATCAGTCAAGCAGCAATTTACCCACGTCGTGGGTGGCTTACAGGTTGTTCTCATAACAGGCAAATCACATCTGATCGTAACTCCAGGAGGTGTTATACTGCGGATAGTTGGGGAGGCAGCCAGCACGATGATGGTTATCTCCCTGGCAATACACCGTGTAACAGTCCGGATAAGAACTGCTCGTGAAGGACGCGCTATAGGTGTCGCGGCCTACTGCGGGGCAAGCAGGGAGGTAGCGGAAGTAATGTGGTATCAGGTCCTCCAGCCTGCGAGGATAGCGGCCCGAGTTGTCTGTGGAGTACATCTCAAGCGACGTAGCGAGGTTCCTGAGGTTGCTCTTGCACTGGTCCAGTTGCTTGCCGGCGCCGCAAGACCACAGTCGGGCCCATACCGCCACTACCACCAGTGTCGCGATAATGCAGCAGCATACATCGGAGACCATGACTCTCACCCAGAGGTTGTCACGTCGAACACCCTTTTGTTTGGTTGCGCCACGCATACCGCTCCTTTCACATTGCTATCAAGCAACGCATTCCGTCAGAAGCACAGTACTGCGGATAGTTGATACCGCAGCCGGAGCGGCGATGGTTGTTGCCCTGGCAGAAAATTGTATAGTCATCAGGGTTCGAGGTGCTGGCGAAGGATGGGCTGTAGTGATCGCGGTCGGCGGCCGGACAGGTGGGGATGGCTTTGATGTATCCTGGCACGAGGTCCTGCAGCCTGCGAGGATAGCGGCCCCAGTTGTCGGTGGAGTACATCTCGCAGGCGGTGCCGAGGGTTCTCAAATTGCTCTTGCACTTGTCGTGCTGCGCGGCAGTGTCACCGCAAAACATCTGTCCAGCCACTGAGGAAATGACGAGCAGCGCGATGAGGGATATCGCCTCGGGTGTAAGCTTCATAAAATGCACCTTCCCTGCGGTGCGCTCGACCCCGACGGTGCGCTGGATTGGATACTCCAGGCGTAGCCAATTTGGCAATTTGGGGACTCCCGGAATCTCCAATTTAGGGGGTTATTTTCATGTGTGAAAACTTTCATTTGGGAGGCAATAAAGTTTCCCCAATCTGT
>CAZUFQ010000781.1:0-3711 GCA_964618735.1 uncultured Enterobacteriaceae bacterium | reverse complement strand
GGACATAAAGTGTTCAGTACCTTTCATACCGAGGAAACGATTGGCGCGCTCTTACGCCTGATGAACATGGGGATCGAGACTCTGATTTCTTCCACGCTTGTGTCGGTGGTCGCGCAACGCCTGGTGCGCGTGTTGTGTCCCGACTGTCGGCAGCCGACTCGGCCCAGCCACGCTCTCCTCTCCGCATTCCATGTCATCCCGAGCAGTGCGGACGAGTGGACGTTTTACCAAGCCCAAGGGTGCGCACAGTGCCGTGGGACAGGATTTAAGGGTCGTACAGCTATTCACGAGTTGTTAGTCGTCAATGACGCGATCCGCGACGCCATCCTGGCGCGAAAGCCGTCAAGTCAGACGCGACTGATTGCTCGCAAGGAGGCGCATCTCGTCTCCATGCATGAGGATGGTTTCTACAAAGCGACACAAGGCGTCACCTCGTTAGAAGAAATTCTGCGTGTGCTCTTTCACAATGAAAGCGACGCTCTGTTGCCCCGTTCCGTGGAAGAACTCGTCGCCCTGTGCGAGGGAAAAACTGCCCCCACTCCGGCTCGGCCTGAAGGCGTGATTCCGGAAAAAGAAGTCTATCGCGTTCGCTTCGACCCCAATACTATTGGACAGGAAAGAGAGCGTATCGCTGAGTTGTTTCAGATGTGTGAACAGATGCTGAGACAGCGGAAGCAGCCGTTTGGCCAACAGCTCTTTGATGACTTTGCCGCTTTTGTTATCGAGACCGTAAAACGGCTGCATGCTTCGCAGGGGGCGGAATGGGTCGAGTTCATTATCAAGGTCAGGGGAGAAAAGATACGAATTGCCGTGGAGCCGTTTCCGCAGCACAGGCCCCTGGTCTCCGCTGTTTCCGTAGAATGTCGGACTGAAATTGTAAAGTAAACCGCACCGTCAATAAGTCTGAACCGCGCCTTTGATCAAGAACGGTTGAGGCGCTGTTGGCCCCTTTTCCCTTGCCGGTGGTGTTTCAGATCTGTACTTGCTGATTGCAGACTGAAACACTACCAAGAAGAGAAGCGGCGTTTTAGTCCCGCCTCTCTTCCAAACAAAATGTGCTAGACCGGCGACGGCAGATTGTAGACCTTTGCCGCCGTCTCATACAGCACTTTCCGTTGCACGCTACGCTCTAGCCCGCCAAGCGTGGCCTGCACCTGTTCCTTGACATTCGGATATAGACAGGTCGGATGCGGGAAATCGGTCTCGAACATCACATTATCGGCGCCGAGCCTCGTGATGGAATGGGCCGCATCTTCATTCTCAAACCAATACGACGCGTAGATCTGGCGTTGGAAGTACTCACGCGGTCGCAGCTTGAGTCCGCCCTGGTTGACCAGATTTTGATCCATCTGGTACTCGCACGCTTCCAGCATGAACGGAACCCAGCCAATCCCGCTTTCGACTGACACGAACTTAAGACGTGGGAACCGGTCGAGCAGGCCGCTAAAAATCAACTGGGTGAGACAACGCATATTGTTCATAAACAGCATCGTCGAAACTGCCGCGATGCCCCGGTTGTTCTGCTCAAGCCCCGGCCACATATTGGGGATCACGCCCGACCCAATGTGGAAGTTGACGGGCAGACCCCGTTCTTGAGCTTCAGCCCACAGCGGATCCCAATGCGGATCATTCAGATACGGTAGGCCCCGGGATTCAGGAGAGTCGGTCATGGTGAAGCCGGTCATCCCCAGTTGGTCGTGCGCACGCTGCAATTCGTTTACTGCCAACTCGATGTCCCAGAAGGGCAAGAGCGCTTGCGGATACAGCCGCCCTTTGCCTGCATGCTGCACCTCCGCCATAGCGTCATTGTACCCGGTGATGCAGAAGTTGCGCAGTTCAACATCGTTAATCTTCATCATGTTGTTCCCGGCAAATCCGAGGGTGTTGGGATAGAGGATCTGGGTGTGGAGGCCGAACTCATCCATATACCGCAAGCGTGCTTCGGGATTGGTTGAGGCGACGCTCATATCTTCGAAACGCGGCAAAGAGATCACGCCGTAACTCTTCTTTCCATCTTTGCCGATAACGCAGAACCCTGGCGGACCCAGGACTAAATCTCCGACGACCCACTGTTCGTTCCCTTGGTTGTCCACGACATGGGGGGCCAAGTCGCGTAGCTTCTGTGGCGCGCGCGAGGTCCACATATCGCGCGGTTCCGTAAAGTGCGTGTCTATGTCAATGATCGGCAGCGCTGCGAGTTCAGCATCCATGGTTGTCTTCCTTTCTTTTTGTAGTTCGGTTCCTGAGTGTTGAAAGAACCTTAAGGGCTCGCACCCACGGAGCCCAATCCTCCTGCGCGTTTCCTCCACGACGCGTGTTTTTCTCTGTTGATGGATAACCTCTGCTTGACGGCATTCTAAGGATCACTTATATAGCCTACCTAAACTGCTCTGATAAGAGTATCCAGTGAGCGTTCAACTCGTTATTCTTGCCCTCCTCTCTGAGCAACCTCGTCACGGCTACGAACTTCGCCAAGAAGTCGAACGCCGCCTCTACGCCACGTTCATTAATCTTAGCGGCGGCTCGCTCTACTACAATTTAGGGCAGTTGGAGCGCGCAGGACATGTACAGAAGGCGTGGGCTGAGCAAAAAGGACGCTACCCCACCCGACAGGTGTATCAAATCACTGCGACCGGAGAAGGTCATCTTCATACCGAACTTCGTCGTCTGCTTTTTGATACTGAGGCTCGAGAAAAAGTTTTTGATCCTTTGAATGCCGCGTTAGCTTTGTATCGTCAAACAGACATACAAGAATTGCGCGAGGCGTTGCTTGTGCAACTGACCTGGGCGCGACAGAGGGAAGAGTGGGTAATTCAACAGCAGGCCTATTGGGAAACGAAAAATATTCCCTTACAGCAAGCAAAAATTATTGAGCATGGACTTGAGCACTGGCGCGCAGAAGTCCGTTGGTTGGAAAAATTTCTGCACGATCTGGAGGAACCAGAAAGAGGGACAGCAGCGCCTTCGCGGCCTGCAAACGGTTCCCACACTAAACGTATAGCAGCTCGGTAAATTTAAAATTTCTAGGAGGGCACATCGTGGAAGGTTTAAGTGTACTAGATATGATCCGGCAGGGGGCTCTGGTAACGTATCCCCTGATCGTGATGTCGATGGTGACGATCACCATTATCTGCGAGCGGTTGTGGGCGTTACGTGGCTTGGTTGCGAACTCCCTACGCATCGCTGGGACCGTCGTAGGACCTCTCCAAAAAGGGGATTTCAAAGGAGCGCTGGCCAAAGCTCAAGAGAACCATAAAGCGCCAGCCGGCCGCGTGTTTCGCGACGTCATTTCGCAGCAAGAAGGAGAGTCCTTAGACTATCTTGCGGAAGTGGCCGAAGATCGACGCTTTGAAGAAGTCGAAGCACTCAAAGGCAGCATCTGGGTGTTGGGAACAGTCGGCGTCAGCGCCCCCTTTATCGGGCTGCTCGGCACTGTCATCGGTATTATTAAGTCGTTCCATAACATGTCAATACAAGGGGCTGGCGGTTTCTCGGTAGTCGCCGGCGGTATTTCTGAGGCGCTGATTGCGACCGCACTGGGCCTCGCGGTGGCGATCGTGGCCGTGATTTTCTACAACTATTTCCATACCAAGCTTGAACGGATTGAAGCGGTCATGACAATCGGATCTGACCGTATCCTCGAAGCTCTTCGTCTAGGGAGGAAAGCCAATGGGAATGGCTAGTCCAAACAAGAAAAAAGGCAGCGGCTCC
>CAZUFQ010000780.1:0-3723 GCA_964618735.1 uncultured Enterobacteriaceae bacterium | reverse complement strand
AAAACCTAGATTGTCACGCAGCCACTGCACTAAAGCGCCGGCAATAGCAATCGAGCCCTCCAGCGCATACACCGCTTTGGCCTGGCCCAATTTATAGGCTACGGTGGTAAGAAGCCCGGCCTTCGAGTGTACGATTCGAGTCCCGGTGTTCAACAACATAAAGCAGCCGGTTCCGTAGGTATTCTTCGCTTCCCCTGGAGTAAAACACGCCTGACCAAACAACGCGGCTTGCTGATCGCCTAAATCCCCCGCGACAGGGACGCCAGCCAGCAGACCACGAGCCTCACCGTAAATTTCACTCGACGACTTGATTGTCGGCAACATCGAGTGCGGAACGTCCATGAGTTGGAGAACTTCCGGGTCCCACGCCAGCGTCTCTAAGTTCATTAACATCGTGCGGCTTGCGTTGGTCACATCAGTCACATGCACCCCGCCGTTTGGTCCGCCAGTTAAATTCCAGATCAGCCAGGTGTCAATCGTACCGAAGAGCAGATCGTCCACTTTGCTCGGTTGCGAAAGATGATCCAAGATCCAGCGCAATTTCGGTCCTGAAAAATATGTAGCGAGCGGCAGACCAACCTTGCGACGCAGTTGGTCCTGGCCGCCATTGGCGGCCAGGTTTTTACAAATCTCCGCCGTGCGCGTATCTTGCCAGACGATGGCGTTGCCGACCGGTTCTCCAGTCCGACGATTCCACACCATCGTAGTTTCGCGCTGATTGGTAACGCCGACAGCAGCAATAGCGCTCGCCTGAACACCGCTCTGGTGTAAAGCGTCTGCGACAACGGTTTGCACACATCGCCAGATTTCCTGCGGGTCATGTTCGACCCAGCCAGGTTGCGGATAGATTTGACGATGCTCTTGCTGAGCGACTGCAACGACCGAACCCCGCTGATCGAAAATCATACAGCGAGAACTAGTGGTGCCTTGATCGATGGCCACGATATATCGCGCTGAGTTCCGCATGGTTTCGCCTTGGCGTTACTCACTCTTCGTCGCTTATCGGTACGCAACGATTTCCAGCAAATTGCCATCCGGATCAAGAAAATAAAGGCAGTCGTGATCTCCCCAATCAATGGGGCCATAGGTCGGCGCACCGCGTTCACGAAAGAGAGTTTGCGCCGCTTGCAAATCTTCATACGAGACCTTGAAAGCGTGATGTCCTTTTCCCAGGGGATTGTCGATGCGATCAGTCACCCGCGGCGGCAAGTCCCGTCGGGCAAAGAGCGCCAGCATTTGTGCACCGCAACGTAACAACACCTGATGCTGACCAAAACGTTGCACCACCTCGAGCCCCAACACTTCAGTATAGAAGCGTTCAGCGCGGTCGAGATCGGACACATCAACACCAAAGTGATCAAGTTCAAGACAACGCATAATTGTCGTCTACCATGCGGCGCCGTCTCGTCGCAAGCGCGCTTGACGTTTCTGTCGATTTGAGAGTACGTTCCCTGACAGATTCACTGGGAGGTGGGGTGGTATGCTCATCGAGTTGCTGCGGGTGCTGACCCAAGACATCTATGACAAATTAGGCAGCGGCTTTGACGAAGTCGTCTATCAGAAAGCCTTCGAAGTCGGTCTGCGCTTGCGCGGCGTTCCTTATGAAGCGCAACGGATTGTGCCCGTCTTTTATGAAGGGTTCTACATCGGTGAAGGCAAACCTGATCTTATCGTCGGTGACGGCGATGAACGCATTGTCCTCGAACTCAAGGCTGTGGAAAGCATCGGTCATAAAGAACGGGCGCAGATTGAAAACTATCTGCGTGTGCTCCGCGTCCCCCTTGGCCTGCTGATTAATTTTCCTCAACCAACGAAAGCCAAAGCGGCAAGAGACGGTGTAGAATTTATCGAAGTCGTAAAGGAGGAATAATTATGGCGGATCTCGAACCTCGTATCGCGGCGCTCGAAGCTCGAGTGCGAGAACTCCAGGATCGGAATGAAATTCAAGAGCTGCGCTTTCGTTACCATATCGCGGTCAACGAAAAGAAGCCGGAAATGATTCCGGACTTATTCTCCGAGAATGGGGAAATCGATTTTGCGCACCTCGGAAAAGCGCAAAGCAAGGCCCAAGTCGCAGCCTTTTATAAACAGGCGTTGTCTGATCTCGTACCTTTCGTAAAACAGTTTATCCACAACCATGTTATCACCATAAACGGAGATACCGGCGCGGGTCTCAGCTATTTAGAAGCAAAGCCTATTTTTAACGGCGAGAGTTTCCTGGTGGCGGCGCGATTTGATGACGAATATGTCCGCGAGAATGGTCGCTGGAAATTCCGCAAGATGACCTTGCTGCCATATTTCATGGTGCCGCTAAAGGAAGGCTGGGCGGGGCCGAATAAAATTCAGATGGTGCGGAAGTAATACCGTCGCAACTTTGCGCGGCGTTTGCTTCCACCAGAGGAGGTAAATCAGCCGTGCATAGCTGGGATGTATGGAAGCTCCGCGGCCTCTTGCTCAGCGGACTTTTGGTGTTGCTAATTGATACAGTCAATGAGCAAGTGCTAGGTATGAGGATTCCAAACAGTTTAGCCTTATACCTCGCTCTTGCGAGCGTATACTTCGCAGTCGACCCGCAGAAGCGTTTCATGAATTATCAAGAGCAGGTGCTGCTCTTGTGTTTATTCCCCGGCGCGTTTGCCACCGCCGTCCTGCCACTCTACGCGGCGTTGTTCTTTGCGCTCATGAGGGGTTGGTAATACCGGAGATGAGAGAGTAATGCCAAATTTTTTTGGAAGCAGCATTTTGGACTGCAGGCAAGGCGCTTAAGCGCCTTGTCCACGCCTGGGAAGAGATACGATCTTTCGAGAAATGGTATAAAGTAAAGAAGGCGGTTCGGACACGTCGAGAAATTCTCGTCAGTCAAAACCATGAAAAGAGCGACTGCGCTTCGACTTCTCTGTGGACTACTTAGTCTCGTCACTTACTGGCGTCCTCAAAGCTCCGTAGCCAACGAACCCCAGTTCGTCACCATTGTCCTCGGCGCGGCTGGAGGTTTGACAGAAGGCAATCTATCGTCCTATCTTCTGGCCCCGATCGGCAGCCCGGATTTTGTCGCTTTAGATGCGGGCGTTCTCTTAACCGGCCTGCAGCGCGCTAATAGTAAAGGGAACTTAACAGATATTGTCGGAACGTCGGAGTCGTCACTGAGCGTGGAAGGACAGGTACTCACGCAGCACATCAAGGCATATCTTTTGTCTCACGCGCATCTTGATCACATTGCCGGGTTAGTCATCAATTCCCCTGACGACGCCAAGAAGAATATCCTCGCGTTGCCGTCCATTATCGAACAGCTCCAGCAACATATCTTCAATGGACAAATCTGGCCGAATTTCGGCGATGAAGGCGTAGGTCTTCTTCTCAAAAAATATCACTATGTGAGATTACAACCCGGAGAAGAACTGTCGATCGACGGCACGGCTCTCACAGTCAAACCATTTGTCCTATGCCACGCTGGCGTGACCTCTACAGCCTTCTTGTTACAAACACGTGGCGCCTATGCGCTCTATATCGGAGACACAGGGCCAGATGAAGCAGAGCACTGCGACCAACTCCACCAGCTCTGGCAGGTGATCGCACCACTGATACGCCAAGGGACTTTTCACGGCATGTTCGTGGAGATCTCGTATCCCGATGAACGCGACATTGCTCGTCTGTATGGCCACCTCACCCCCAGATGGCTGATGATCGAACTCCGACGTCTGGCCCCCCTTGTGAACGCCGAGC
>CAZUFQ010000779.1:0-3724 GCA_964618735.1 uncultured Enterobacteriaceae bacterium | reverse complement strand
ACGCGCCGGTCAGAAATTGCACCGGCGTCCCGTTACCGGCGATTTTGATTTTCGGTTTAATTTTTGTTTCCCAGACACTGACCGTCCGTTCTTGTACTGCAACCATTCCGTCTTCTCCTTACAGGGCGGCAAGCGAGACCTGACGTTTCCCCCGCAGGCGTTCCGGCCACCATTTATTTTCCCACTTGTCATCCCACATATCGTGGAGGTGCGGCATGACGTCTCGGCTAAACAAGTCGATATTTTTCAGCGTGAGATCGTGGGGCATCGAGCCAATATGCAGCAGCACCATTAAATTGCCAACGCGTAGGTCTTGCACGGCCTCGCGGAGCATGTCGCGGACAGTGGCGGGGCTCCCGGCGATAATCAGTCTTTTATCGACAAAATCTTTGAACTTGTAGTTGGGAATGGCCTCTAATTGCTCGAACGTGCTCTTCAGCAAGCCTTTCCGCACGCTATTCTCCAGACTGCGATAGTCTTGATGCCCAGGCGGAAAGAAGAACTCGCCAGGAATGTGTAGCGATTTGCTGTAGAAATATTTGATGTGTTTTTCGTAGAGTTTTTCCGCCTGCGCATCTGTGTCGGCTACCGCTACCAGTTGCAGAAACCCAGCGCGGAAGGGATTTGGTTCAATACCGCGTTGAGCGATGAACTGCCAGAAGCCATCCATGACGCCTCTGCCAACGACCGGACCATAGTAGCTCAAGAAACAATAGCAATGGTTATGCTGCGCCGCGAATTCCCAGGTGAACAGACTACCTAATCCAGGGATCCACACGGGAGGGTGCGGCTTCTGAATGGGGTGTGGCCACACATTGACCATTGGCAGTTGGAAATATTTGCCATTCCACGCGAAAATGTCCGGAGCGGTCCAGGCTTTCAAGATCAGATCATGCGCTTCGTAATAGCGTTCGCGCTGTTCAATCGGCGTGATCCCGGCGCAGAGGGTGGCGTCCATTGCTGTGCCAAGCGGCATGCCAGCCACCAGACGACCGCCACTGATGCAGTCAAGCATGCCATATTCTTCCGCGACACGTGTGGGAGGGTTCGTCGTTGGGAGAGTAGAGCCCATTTGGACGACGGCGACGTCCGTGCCATTGGTAGCACGTGCGAGGACGGACCCCATGAGGTTCGGGCTCGGCATGAAGCCGTAGGCGTTCTGGTGGTGCTCGTTGACGCAGATGCCATCCATGCCGGACTTTGCCGCATAGATCAGCTCATCGAGCGTCCAGTTGTAATACTGCCCCACCTTTTCAGCGTCACCGAGTTCATTCCACGGCGGATCCACCCACACCGAATGGTACCGTTGTTCAAAATCGTCCGGCAGATCCCGGTAGGGCATGAGGTGGAACATGGAAATCTTCATAACCTGACCTCCTTACTGTGTTCGCGTGCATCCTATATCTCACTGTCCGACCGTGGCAACCCTGTCTTCCCGATCCTTAGGGAAGAAGCAAGAGGAATATGGTAGCAATAGCAGATTTTCCACTCTGTACGGAGAGAGCATTTGCGTCTAACCTATTCTGCTTAGTAAGATAAAAACTTGGGATTATCGATTGTCACACTCAATAAGTTGATAGCATGATAAAGAGAACATGGGGTTAGACAAAAGGCGTCCTTATGGGCGTATTGTTCACAGCATGTTTGGGATCGTAAAGCGAGCTGAAATGGATTGTATGAAGCGGCGCGGGTCGCACTTACTCAGGAATGTCGCATAGGAACCTGCTATGACCCCGAAAACAATCCCCAGCCGACAAGCGCTTATATTAGTAGTTGACGATGATCTTACCGAGCGGCTCTTAATACGTGAAGTGTTGGAACAAGGAGGATTTACTGTTGAAGAGGCCGGCAATGGTGTACAGGCAGTTGCAGCGTTTTCTCGTGTCCGGCCGGATATTGTATTGCTGGATGTCGTGATGCCAGAAATGGACGGGTTCGCTGCATGTGCGGCGCTGCGTCAATTGCCTCAGGGTGAACATACGCCAGTATTAATGGTCACTGGACTTGATGACGTAGCATCGATCAATCGCGCTTATGAAGTCGGAGCGACGGACTTTATTACCAAACCTATCAACTGGACGATATTGAACCATCGTGTGCGCTATATGCTGCGAGCCAGTCAAGCATTCGAAGAGGCGAAAAAGGCGAGCCAGCTCAAATCCGAGTTTTTAGGCGCCATGTCGCATGAATTGCGGACCCCGCTCAACATTATTCTTGGCTACGCGGAGATGTTGAATGATCCTGTCTATGGCGCTTTGACTGGAAAACAAGCAGATTTTCTCTGTCGTATTGACCGGAACACCCGCGAGTTGGTGACGTTGATTAATGAGACCCTCACCATGAGCCGTCTTGAGACCGGACGCTTACTTATTAATCTGCAAGCGGTGAATCTCGAGACACTGTTAACTGAAGTGAAAACAGAAATGCAGGATATTGGTGAGAAGTCGACGCTGCAACTGCAGTGGCGAGTGACGCCTGGATTGCCGCCCATAGTTGTCACTGACTCCTTCAAGCTTAAAATTGTCCTGAAAAATCTTGTCGCCAATGCAATCAAGTTTACTCCCAAGGGTAGCGTGACGGTGGAGGTCGGTCCTTTGAGAGACGGAGTAGTAATTCGGGTGACTGATACCGGTATTGGCATTGCCCCAGAGGATCTTGCTTTGATTTTCGAACCGTTCCATCGGGCAGCGCAGACTGAGCGGTCGAATTACGGCGGAGTGGGATTAGGACTCTACATTGTGCGGCAGATTCTGGAGCTGATCGGCGGAACGGTTACGGCGGAAAGCCGGGTCGGCCACGGTTCTACTTTTCAGGTGTGGCTGCCGCAACACCACCCGGAAGCCTCTGTTTCTTCCTGAACCCTAGTCTTTATGGTCGCTCATTAGCGTGAACGCAACACGTCTTCTAGCCGTTTACGATCTTCCGTCGAAATGCCTTCCTTGGGAGTGGGGGAAGGAGCGGATTGTCCTGTGACATGAGGGAGGGGGCGCCCTGGCTCTGGCGCCAGCGTGGCAATTGATGAAGAGGGAGAAGATTGGGGCGTTTGCGATGGTGGAGTGGTAGAGGGGGGCGTGGACGGTGGAGACGGCGCCGTTGGCGCATCTTTTTGCATAGCTTGAGGCGGCTGTAAGGGGAGACGTTTGCTCTTACCAAAAAAGCCGATGCGGTTCAGCTCTTGCTCCATAATAAAAATCGCGACGAGGACGCCGCTCAGAAAGACAATGCCTAGCAGCATGAGGATCTTGGGGAGAATCCAGCGTCTTTGCTTCGGTGTTTTTTTCTTATTTGATGTAGCCATAATTCAAACTTCTCATATTTGTGGACGGAGCATTGCCCAGATCGCTTCCCAGCTGGTGCGCTGATGCCAACCTTCGACTCCGTTGTACCATTTGAGGCCGACTGATTGGAGTCGCCGACTGCGCGCCGCTAGCGTGAACCAGAACGGCGCCGTGCGTCCATAGAAGAGTTGGGTGATGGAGTATAAACGAGTTAACTTTTTCCCGATCGAAGAGGCGGCAAGCGCGCTGGTGTAGTTACTGAAAGCAAACTGTCGCGCGCGCAGGGCGGAGAGAATCTGCTGCGTGGCAAACTTGCCATACTCCAATGCAAACGAGATTCCTTCTCCCATTAACGGTTCAGCGCCGGCAGCATCGCCCACGAGTACGACATGAGGAGCTGCGAGCTGTCGTCGGGGCGCGTAGCCACAGATGGGGAACGCCCGGAA
>CAZUFQ010000778.1:2042-3735 GCA_964618735.1 uncultured Enterobacteriaceae bacterium | reverse complement strand
GAAGGAACGGGACGTTGGACCCCGCGCGTGGCTTCGGCTTCGGTGAGGACGAGTACCGCGGGTTCGCTCCGGACGACGCTCGCAAGATCATCGGATCCGAACCGAACCTCGGCGCGCTCTACAGCCCGCACTGCGCGGCGATACATCCCGCCAAACTTGCGCGCGGACTCGCGCACGTCGTCGAGAACCTCGGCGTTCCGATCTACGAGCACACGCCCGTGCACGCGATCGTCTTTGACGAGCGCGTCGTAATCAATCCCGGTTCGTGCGGTTCCCATACTTCCCTCCTTATTGTAGGGCCGTCAGCGTTCCCGGGAGGAACGCAATCGCATAGTGGTCTTGTTCTCTTCTTCTAGTTCTACCTCATGATCTTCTGAAGTGATTTATGCAATGCCCTAGTGTGCACGCTTGACCGCCGGCGCCGCTACGCCGTTGGCTGTTGCCGTTCGGCCCGTGAGGCTGCACGCGCGCGCTGAATCTCGTCTGCCGACGGCAGCTGAATCAGCTCGATCATCTGGCCGTCAGGGTCCTCAAACACCACCGCCCGCGTTGCGCCGTATCCAGGCAGTTCCAGGACTTGCGGCTCGGAATAGCAGACAATGCTTTTCTCCAGTAGTCGCTGATACACGGCATCCAATTCATCGTCCTTGACCGCAAACGACAATAAGAACGCGCCTAGCCCGCCGGCTCCTTTGGCTGGCGTCGGAGTAGAAGGAGCCGGAGAAAATTGCACTAACTCGACCTCTCCAACCGTGCTCAGCCCCTGTTGTAGAATAACGGAGCGTCCGGTCGTCCCTGGTCGCATCCGTAATAGCCGGTCCAGGCTAGGACTGCCGAGCGGCATATCTAGTGTTTTGCGGAAGCCAAGAATATCGCAGTAAAACGCAATCGACCGTTCCATGTTGCTGACAGCAAGAGCCACGTGATGAATTTCGCTAAAGGCCATAGTTTTTTCTCCTTTTCCTAATTTGAACAGGGACAACCTTCATGACCGTCTCTTCTCAGTGCGCCCAGCATGCTGGGGGAGAGCGCGTTCTAGCGCTCCCAGGGCGCGCTGGAGAAAATGAATGCCAGAGCTTACTTCCTCTGGAGTAAGGTAGTCCACTATTCGCTGCTGAAACTTTAGGCCTTCCGCTACCATGGTGTCCAGGAAGCGTTCCCCCTTCGGCGTCAGCCACACCTGTTTTTCGCGAGCCGATTGTGGGTCTTCTACGAGCTGCACAAGGCTTAGCGGAGGCTGGGCCATACCACGCAAGGCTTTGGTAATAGCCGAACTGCTCACCTCGAACCAGGTCTGAATCGACCGCTCAATATCTTTGCGGCGCATCTGCTTGCTCTGCTCGCCCTCAGCGCGAATTAGCCACAGGATCGCCACTTGTTTGCGCGAGAGTAGCCCACAACGCAGGGCGTCTTCGAGCGCCCTCTCGCCCTTGTAATGAAACGGATAGAAAAACTCCAATAACACGGCGGCGGGATTTTCCGCAGCGCTCCGATTATACGCAATAGCTGTCACAGTGCCCTTTCGTCTCGCAAAAAATAGTATTTTTGTTGTAGTGCCAGAAAGCTTTCTAACAGAAAAGATTTCTCTTGACAAGAAATTAGAGGGCGGCTATACGCTTTCCATAGGACAACGTTTATCTATTACTAAGGAGGGCCGTATGGCTGAATTCGATACTATTATCAAAGGCGGTAC
>CAZUFQ010000778.1:0-2032 GCA_964618735.1 uncultured Enterobacteriaceae bacterium | reverse complement strand
GGGAACATCCCGGACATGACGTCGTGATCGTCAGCCATGGCGGGACGATCCGCGATGGAACGCGGGTTCCTCGTTACAAAGCCGACCTGCGTATCAAGAATGGGAAGATTGTCAAAATCGGCAGGCTCAACAGCAGCGACGCCACGAAAGTCGTCGACGCCAGCGGGCTAGTTGTGGCTCCGGGATTCATCGATCTCCACACCCACTACGACGCCCAGCTGCACTGGGACCCCTACTGCTCTATTGGCAGTTGGCATGGCGTTACGTCAGTGACGATCGGTAACTGCGGATTTGGCTTTGCTCCGTTGCGACCGCAAGATGCGGATCGGGCGATGTTAGCCCTCTCCCGCACCGAAGCGATTCCGCTGGAGCCGATGCGGGTGTCGATGAAGGTGGATTGGGAAACCTTCCCGCAGTATATGGACCGGCTTTCTCGCATGCCGCTTGGCATTAACGTTTCTCACCTGTTCCCGATCGCGCCAGCTGTCGCCTACGTGATGGGTGGTTTTGATGACGCCAAGAAGCGCTTCCCCAACGAAAAAGAGATGGCCACCATTATCCGTCATTACAAAGAAGCGGTGGATGCAGGCGCGGCCGGGTGGTCAGCGCAACGGTTAGTGCCAGAAGGCCGGGTGTCGGTGCAACGCGACTATGATGGCACGCCGATGATCACCGATATTCTGCCGGATGAGTTCTACCTCACCATGGCGCAAGCGATGGCGGAGAAGGGCGACGGGTGCATCCAGTTCACGCAATCGGGAGCCAGTGAGAGCAGCTTCGGGATTGAAGATGACTTCCGCTTCCTCGAGAAGATGGCGGAGACGAGTGGCCGGCCCTTGCTGTACAACGCCATTATTATCAGTGACCGGCATCCGGAATCGCATAAGGCTCAGCTGAATTGGGTGGAGGCGGCCAATGCCCGTGGCGTGCGGGTCTTCGGGCAGGCTGTGACCGCGCGGGCGCCGGTGCGCATGACGCTGGAAGACTGGAACTTGTTTGACAGTATTCCGGCCTGGAAGGACGCCACGCTCGGCACCGTGGAAGAACGCAAAGCCAAGATGTCGCGGCCTGAACTGCGCGCCTCCATGCGTACGGACTATGATCAGGGCGGCATGGAAACCCTTAACATCGTCTTCGGCGAATTCGACAAGTTCATTGCGCGCAAAGTACGTAATACCGACCTCAAGTTGAAATATGAAGGCATGTCCGTCAGTCAGATCGCCGAAAAAGAAGGCAAGCATGTCATCGACGCGATGCTTGACCTCTCTGTAGCAGATGATCTGCGTACGGAATGGGCTGGTCCGGTAGAGAACGCTAACGTTGCGGGATACAAGGATCTGATGAGTTCGCCGTACATTATGCCTGGCGTTTCTGATGGCGGCGCGCACGTGAAGTTCATCACTCCGGCCATCTATCCGACTGAAGTCCTGTCCTGGCTTGTCCGCGAGACTGGCATCTTGAGCTTAGAAGAAGCCCACTTCCGGCTCAGCGGCTTGATGGCGTGGGCGGCAGGGTTCAAGGATCGAGGTACGCTACGAGAAGGCTTGGCGGCTGATATCGTCATCTACGATCCCAATACCGTTCAGTCGCGGCCCAGCGAGATTCTCTATGACTTGCCCGCCAACGAATGGCGGCGAGTGCAAAAGGCGGATGGATACAGACACATTCTGGTCAACGGCGTAGAGACGTTCCAGGATGGTCAATGCACGGGAGCAACCCCAGGCGCACTGCTGCGCAACGGCCAGGCGGCGTAACAGCCTACGGCTCGTTCGCCATGCTCACGAGCGGGCTATGCACATAGCCCGCTCACTCCGTTCGCTCTATGGCAGATAACTCGTTCGCTGCGCTCACTCTATGGTAGAAAGCTCTTACCATCAGCTATCCGCCATAAAGTGAGTGAAGCAAGCGAGCCATACGCCAACAACTAGTCACTTTCATAACTGAAAGAGAGAGTTGGAAGACAGGGAGCTTAGAAGACTAGTGCATCTGCAGGAAACCTGTTGGGGAATATCGTACTCCTCAATGCGGTCAA
>CAZUFQ010000777.1:0-3739 GCA_964618735.1 uncultured Enterobacteriaceae bacterium | reverse complement strand
CCAATGTGAAGGTAAAGCGGGCCAATCACCCCAACCGGCAAAATCATATGACCAGTCAGACATTCTTGAAAGCTACTCAGCGTTTCAGCGGGCGTCGGCCAAGATAACACATGGTGATGCACGGCTTCCCAATGTTTCAAGGCGCGCAATGCTTCTTGCCGTTGGGCAATCGCATCACCACGATTCGCTCGCGGCCAGTGTGGAAGGGCGCGAGCGGCGCGACGGGATTTCACTCCGGTTCGTCCTGGTCCGACTCCACCTCCACCATCTGCAAGCGCTGGACTTTCTTTGCTATGTCCTGAGTGAGTCGATCGAATAATTCAGTTTCGTCAAGACCGATCAACATTGCCTCTTTTTTGACGCCAGCATAAATTTCCCGAATGAGACTCACTAATTCTTCGCGCTTTTTCAGGAACGTTGGCTTCAGTTCTGGCGTGCGTTGCAACGCAGTTTTCAGATAGAGTTCAGCAAAGGCAAGATGCCGAGCTTCGTCGGTCACGATACGGCTGCCGATGTCGGCAAAAAGCGACCCAGGGTGCGCTTTGACGAGAATGCTATAAAAATGGCGCGCAAGAATATCGCTTATGAGAATCCCCCAAAGCCATTCTATTTTATCGCGAGACTTGAACAATCGCGCCTGGTAACGAAACATCACCTTTAAGTCTCGCACCTCGAGAGGCCGTTGTTCGATTTTGTGATAAAAGCGCGTGAGCGTCTCGAAATGGCGGGCTTCATCCAACAAAAATGTCGCCAAATAGAGTTGTGCTTCTGTCTGGTGGGCGGCAAAGAACTGGGGAATAACAGAGCTGGCGCCGATCATCGCTGCTTGCTCTCCCAAATAAACCGGCGTCAGCACATGTGCAAACGCCTCCTTTTCATGACGATTCAACAAAAGCGGTTGATCCCAATCCAGTTGCGAGGCCGACCATTGCCCTTCCACACCTTTGCGAAAGAGTTCCATTAATTTGGTATCGTCAATACGAGGAAACACCCGAATCACGGTCCACCCACTCTCCCTTTTCCGACCCTGCCCTACGCCTCTGCCGAGGCTGCACTCATATAGCAACCTTACAGGATCTGCTCAAGCAAGCTGGAGCTTTAAACGCGTACTCCACCACTTCCTCTATGCTCATCTCTTTTCCAAAAACTATACCACGCTCATGCAGAATGTCTCTGCTGATTCTCGTTGCGCTTCTCACGACGCGGCTCGTCGACAGGTCGCCGTTCGTTTTCGTCCTGCTGGTGCAACCACCACAAGGCGCGAGACAGATATTGGAAACTGGAGACCGTTACGGCGCTGCCCGCCAACACCAGGGTCACTTGCCACAGGAGTGGAAATTGCCAGGCTGCATTGTGTAACCTCACCAATGTCAGTGTGACTGTCACCAATTGAAAGAAAGTGCATACCTTCCCCACGAGTGTCGGACGCAC
Source organism: uncultured Enterobacteriaceae bacterium (assembly GCA_964618735.1). Lineage (GTDB taxonomy): Bacteria > Desulfobacterota > Binatia > Bin18 > Bin18 > SYOC01. Next base: position 2,308 of record CAZUFQ010000777.1, on the reverse strand, counting down.
GGCGATCGAATGTCCAGTGATGAAATACAGCACCGCAAAGCCTACCAGAATGATAACATCCCGGCTGATAACTAAAATAGCGAGCCAGCGCGGAATATGCCCAAGAAACGCTAAGATTAAGAATGAACTCACCAAGAGCAACTTATCCGCTAGGGGATCGATGAAAGCGCCAAGGGCGGTATGTGAGTTCGTCAGCCGCGCCAGCGCCCCGTCGAGAGAATCCGTGACGCCAGCTAAGATAAAGACGATGAGCGCATCGGTATAACGCTCATCTGTCAAAAAAATAAGGAAGATCGGAATGGCTCCGATGCGCAGCAGGGTAATGAAATTCGGCAGGTTGAGAATCGCAAGAGACAACAAGACATGTCCTTCCACACCAACAACGTGCTCATTCAACCCTTTCGTCCGCTAATTGCTTGCGTAACTGCCCAGCAACTTTGTTCGATACCAACACGGTCACGCTCACAGCCGTCTCTGAGTATGCTTCTTCTAGCACTTTGCCGCTCCGGCGCAACCAGGCTAATGTCTTCCCTGCCCCTAGGGGCAAATCGACATGGACAGTCTCTCGTCCATGTTCTAACCGCCGAGCGATAGCATGTAGTAATGACGTAAGTCCAAGCCCAGTCAATGCAGAAATGCCGAAAGCGTCTGGTTCTTTGGCGTCGTTGGCGCTGCCGTTTACGGCATGTTCTTTGCGGCATCCAAGTAAAAATCGCCACGGAGAGGGACTCTCAGCGTCTTGGGCGTCCTCAGGAACACGGTCGAGCTTGTTGAAAACGGTGAGCATCGACTTTCCGCCAGCATCGATTTCTTCCAACACCTTTTCCACAACTGCTTTCTGTTCTTCCCAGCGTGGATGTGTAGCGTCTACGACGTGCAGCAACAGATCAGCCGATCGTACTTCTTCTAGGGTGCTTTTAAAAGCATCCACCAGCTGATGGGGAAGTTTGTTGATGAATCCCACGGTATCAATCAACATGACAGGTTGCTCCCCCGGCAGATCAAGGCGTCGACTCGTGGGATCAAGAGTGGCGAACAATTTATCTTCCACTAGCACACCGGCATGCGTCAGCGTGTTCATCAAGGTCGATTTCCCGGCATTGGTGTATCCGACCAGAGCCACGCACGGAAACGGCACACGAGCGCGCTCGTGACGTTGGAGCGAGCGAGTGCGTTCCACATCTTCGAGCCGACGCCGGAGGGTGGAGATCCGCTCACGCAACCGGCGACGGTCCACTTCTAATTGAGTCTCACCAGGACCACGAGTGCCAACCCCACCGCCAAGACGCGAAAGATGGACCCATTGACGTGTTAATCGAGGACGAAGATACTCCAGCTGCGCCAACTCAACTTGCAGTTTACCAGCCAAACTTTTGGCGTGTTGCGCGAAAATATCGAGGATCAACTGGCTACGATCCACCACCTTGACCCCTAATACTTTCTCAAGGTTGCGTTGTTGCGACGGAAAGCGATCGTAATCAAAGCTCGTCGCCTGAACCCCGGTCCCCAAAACAATATCTTTCACTTCGTTAACTTTTCCGGCGCCGATAAACGTGGCAGGGTTGACGCCGTCACGCAGCGTCTGCACCACTCGCGCTATTACCTGTAGCCCGGCAGTGTCGCTCAACCGCGCCAACTCATCAAGCGATTCATCTGCAAAAAAATGCGCATGATCGCCAGCGACTTTGTCCCGCAACGGTCGCTGCACCCCGACCAGAATGACTCGTTCCGGCCCTGATTGTGGCGTATACCATTGCGGGTCGGACCGTTCAGATATGTTCTCGCGTTGGCGTCCCATCGTTTTCCACTCCCTCATTGTTTATCGAAATGACGCAACTCCAGAACCAAACAATCGCTCAATTGCCACCAGCATGGAGCGCGACGGCGCGACATTGAGGTCCTGCGGTAACGCAATGACCGTCTCACTATAATCGGGGCGCAGCAGGTGTAAAAATGCTCGGCAATTCCCCTGGTGCTGCTGCAACACTGTACGCAAGGCGAGGAGATCTTCTTTCGTCGTCACGTCCGACGGCACCTGGATGTGCACCTGCTGTACTTCTTCAGTAGCGACAGACTCAAGCGACACAACTTCATCTGCAATAATTTGAAACCGCTCTTCATCCACATCAAGAACGCCACTCAGACACACCGGCTGATCCGCATGAATAGCGGCTTCGTACTTGCGATACGACTCCGGCCAAACAATCACTTCGACCACGCCCTCTTTATCCTCGAAGTTAAACGTAGCGTACCGATCGCCTTTCTTATTATTCTTCAGCTTCAGGGAATGGATCACGCCAGCGAGTTT
>CAZUFQ010000776.1:0-3743 GCA_964618735.1 uncultured Enterobacteriaceae bacterium | reverse complement strand
GCCGCTTTGACCGATGAAGCCGACCGATCCAGCTTCGCCTGCCGGCAACTCTGTATAATTGCGCAAACCGATGCGAGGATGGTAAATGCCCATACAGTTCGGTCCCAGCAGCGCCATGTTCGCTGAGCGTGCGATCTCTACGAGGGCTTGTTCGAGTCGCTTTCCTTCTTCGTCTGTTTCTGAGAATCCAGACGTAAAAAACATGACGCCGCCCACTTGTTTGTCAGCGCAATCTTTCGCAATGCGGGGCGCGATCTGTCGGGGCACTGCCGTCATCACATAGTCGATCTCGTCAGGAATGGCCGCCAAGCTAGGATAATTGGGAACGCCTAGCGCAGCGATATTCGGCAGCTCACGTTCATCGATTTGTACAGAATACACTTTCCCAGTGAACGTGCTTTGCCCGCGCAACCACATATAATTGTTGGCGCGTTTGTCGCCAATCACCGCCACTGCTTTGGGGTTGAAGGCGCGCTCAAGCTGCGCACGAGTTGTCGGCGAGAGTGGACGCGGCGCGATCGTAACGCCTTCAGCATGGAGTGCAATACGCGCATCAACCGCGACACAGCTGTCGGGGTAGGCAAAGACCGGATTGAGGTCTAACTCTTTGATCTCGGGGTGCGCGATAGCCAGCGCGGAGACCTGGAGCAGTAGGCGCTCAAGCGCGGCGAGGTCCACCGCCGGCTGACTCCGGTGACCAGTGAGCAGCGGCAGGCTGCGAATCTCCCGGATCATCGAACTCGCATCGCTCTGCGTCAATGGTGCGAGACGAAAAGCGACATCTTTCAACACTTCGACAGCCACGCCGCCTAAACCGAACATAAGAGTCTGACCAAACTGTGGATCGGTAGTTAACCCCACGATGACTTCGACTCCGGGCTTGGCCATAGGTTGCACGGAAACGCCGTCGATGACTGCCGACGGCTCTGCCTCTCGGATTGAGGTTGTAATCGCGTCAAAAGCTGTCTGTACTTCCTCAACAGAGCGCAGATTTAGTTTGACTCCGCCAGTATCGCTTTTATGGACCACATCAGGCGAACAAATTTTCAGGACAACCGGAAAACCAATCTCTCGGGCGAGAGCAGCAGCTTCTTCACGTGTCTGCGCGAGTTTGGCCGGCGCTACGGCAACACCAGCGGAGCCAAGAAGAGCCTTGGCTTCCACCTCGGTCAGTAATAAGCGGTTACGCGCGCGCGCCTGTTGAATAACTGCTGTCGTCCCAGCGTTCGGCATAGTGATCTCCTTGAGCAGCGTGTGTTCATTTCATAGCCGAGCATTGAATTTTCAGCAATCGTCGGAGAGGATAGGCCGCTTTAGTCTCTTGTCTCTAACTGCCGCCGCAACGCAGCAATTTCATCACGTAGGTCCTGGAGTGGACCGGAAAGAAAACTTGTCACCGCTTCGCTCACGAATTTTTCGATGTACTTCCCTTGCATATCACATTCAATGTTTACTTTATCGCCAGGATTCTTAGCGTGCAGGGTAGTGACTGCATGGGTATGGGGAATAATCGCACACGTGAACGAGGTGGGCTGACAATGAAAAACAGTGAGGCTAATACCGTCGACCGCAACCGAGCCTTTCTCGACGAGATAACGACTGAGTTCAGGGGGAATCTCGAATGTATACAGAAAAGAATCGCCTTCTGGCTGAATGGAGCGGACCCAGCCAACACCGTCAACATGGCCTGAAACAATGTGTCCAGAGAGGCGCTCGTTCATGCGCAGAGAACGTTCCAGATTCACCAAATGCCCAGGTTGCAGCTCACCGAGGTTTGTCCTTCGCAAAGATTCCGCTGATACGTCGAAGCTCAGCCCAGTGTCACCGATTGCGGTGACGGTCATACACGCGCCATTGATACAGATACTTTCACCAAGGCTCACTTCCGCCGAGGGAATAGTCGACGTCAATGTGAGTTTGGCGCCGTCTGCGGTCTGCTCGACCTTGGTCATTTTTCCGGTAGTTTCAACAATGCCGCTAAACATGCTTCAGTCCTGTTTATCCTGCGGCTTGCACGCTCGGTCGACCCTTCAGACGCTCAAGCCAGGCGTTAACACGGGCGCAGTGGGCGGGAATCTCAACCTGCAGTGGGTCAAACAACGGTGCCCAGGCCGCGTAGCCGATATCTGCTAACGAGAAAGCGCCTAGCAGATATTCATTGTTGCCGAGTTCTCGATCTAAACGCTCAAAACAGGCAGTGAGTTCTTGCTTCGCTTTGGCAATGACCTCCGGATTGGCTTGGCCTTTTGGTTTGAAGAATACTTCGCCCACCAAAGCGGCAAAGGCTCCGTCATAAGGATTGTCGGCATAGTGCATCAGCACTCGCCCCCGCGCTCGTGGGCCAGGGTCTGCTGGCAGTAACGGCGGGTTCGGATATTTATCATTCAAATACTCCATGATGATCGTCGACTCATAGATTGCCAGGCCATCATCCTGGAGCGCCGGTACTTTGCCATAGGGGTTTATGGCCAGAAACTCCGGTTTCTTCTGCTCCCCTTTCGTAATGTCTACCATCACTTGTTCGTATGGCAGCCCTTTTTCCGCCAAGACGATCCTTACTTTGCGCGCTCGCGGCGACATAGGAAAATTATAGAGCTTGAGCATGGCGGTCTCCTTTAGTCTTGTCGTAACACCCCGCGCCGGATGAAGCGTGAGAGCCACCCTTCATTCTCTCGTTGCGCAAGGATTTCTAATTCCCCACGATCAAGCCACATCCCCCGGCACGAAGGACATTCTTCCACTGTCACGTCGTGATGTTTGACAGTGTTTAGTTTCACTCCGCATTTGGGGCAATGCATGAGGGCTTGTGGCTGCACTACCGCCTCTTGCCCAGAGGATTGCTGTTGTTTGAGCTTTTCAATCAGTTCTTTGTCGCGTTGAGCAAAGTAGCGATCTTCTTCTGCTTTTTCTTTTTCTCGGAGTTTTGCGCCGAGACGATCCTTCTCATCCATGGTCATTCTCCTTTGACGGGGGAACTTGTGTTTGGCGGTTGCGGAGGTCATTCCACTTTTGATGGACATACGCCTGAGCCCGCGCCGCCCAATGAAAATCACGACTGAGGATGCCAAAACTCAAAACAATCACCACAATGCCTGGGCCTGGTATTCCGGGAAGACTAAGAAATATACCAAGTCCCAACAAGAGAAATCCGAAAATGATACGGCAGAGACGCCAGAGTAAATATCCAGTCGTACGAATCATAGATACATTCTATCGCAAAAGCCGTCAGAGCTTTACAGATCGTCGATAATTTTTCCACTGCGTGCTTTTTCTACGGTTTCTTCAAACTGGGGTCCCAGGTCGACTCCCATTTCTTTGGCGCGTTTTTTTGCCCACAAACCAACATTACGAGAATCCTTATAGAAAGATTCGTCTCGCGGAGTACTCGTGTCAAAATCTTGTAAACGGGCCGTCTCGCCTTGGTGATAAGCGAAGCGCGACAATAAACGCGTCAGTCGTCGCACGCCACAGTATTTGCACTGTGGTCGAGACTTCGCTTCGCGCTGCGAAAGAAACAATATGCTCTGATCTCTGCCGCATGCGTGGCAGTGGTACTCGTAGATTGGCATCCGTTTCCTTTCCCTATCATAGGTTCTTGTTGAGCGCCACGAGCTAAACAGAACAAGGGGCGAAAAAGGAGAGAAAAAGGGCGCATGACTTGCGCCCTGGAAAGCAAAGAGACAAGAAGAGTTAATTCAGTTGAGCAGATAAATCTGCAAGGGCAAACCCCGAGGAAAGATAAG
>CAZUFQ010000775.1:0-3755 GCA_964618735.1 uncultured Enterobacteriaceae bacterium | reverse complement strand
AACCCGAGCGATGCGGGCGGATCGCTCGACCACTATCTCGATCCGGTGCCGTCCGATCTCGCCATCTTCGAGTTGGGCGAGCGCACATGCACGTTCCGCTGCACGCTCGCGATGCCCGGCAATTGGAAGGTCACAGTCGACGCGTTCAACGAGGTGTACCACCTCCAGGGATTGCATCCGCAAATGATGCCGTTCATGGACGACGTGCAACCGACCTATCGTGTTTTCGGTCGCGGCGCTTCGATGATCGAATTAGCTATCTTCAACGAAGAGATGGCGCGCGTCGAAGCGCCGGGTCCGCTCAACGTCCTCGGCCTCAGCATGGCCGGCCCTACCATCATCGTGCATGGAACAGAGGAGCAGAAGCAACGTTACTTGCCGAAAATTCTCAACTGCGAAGAAATTTGGTGTCAGGGCTTTTCTGAACCGGGGTCTGGCTCTGACGTAGCGTCAATTCGCACCCGCGCCGAACTCAAGGGTGATGAGTTCGTTATCAATGGACAAAAAGTCTGGACCAGCATGGCCCATATTGCCGATTGGTGTATGTTGCTCGTGCGCACGGACCCCGACGCCCCAAAACATCGCGGCATGTCGTATATCTTGGTCAATATGAAAACTCCTGGCATTACCGTACGACCTCTACGACAAATGACTGGCGAGTCGGAGTTCAACGAAGTCTTCTTTGAGGAGGTCCATGTCCCGCGCGCGAATCTGGTGGGTGAACTCAACAACGGCTGGGGTGTAGCAATCACCACCTTGATGAATGAGCGAGGCACTGGCTCGTTTGGCACGCAAGCCCGTTTCAAGATTCTCTATGACAATCTTGTGGGACTCGCGCAGGGGGTGCGGCTCAACGGACGTCCTTCTACGCAGGACCCGTTGATCCGCCAACAGCTCGCGCAGCACTTGATTGATGTTGAAATCCTGAAATTTAACTGTTTCCGGAACTTCACGCGGCTGTTGCGCGGAGAGACGCCGGGACCCGAAGGCTCAATTCTCAAACTTTGGTGGAGTGAATTGAATCAGCGTATGCAGGAGACTGCGATGACGCTGCAAGGGCCTTATGGACAGCTCTGGCGTGATTCATCGTGGGCGATTGAAGGTGGTCGCTGGCAGCATCACTTTCTCCGTTCAAAAGCGAATACCATTGAGGCTGGCACGTCTGAAATTCAGAGGAATATTATTGCTGAGCGTGTTTTGCACATGCCGAAAGGACGTTGAGACCAGCAAACCAAGCCCCCGGTTGCTGGAGTTTGGTGCGAAAGCGCTATAATGAGGATAAGATCACCTTGAGCATTGAACACTGAAGAGTGAAAAAGCTCACAGGGTGAGAGGAGTTATCATGGATAGAGATTTGTTGTTTTCGCTCTACCGCGACATGATCCGCATCCGGCGTTTCGAAGAGGAAGCGGCGCGCTGTTATACCCGCGGCAAAATTGGCGGGTTTCTTCATCTCTATAATGGCGAAGAAGCAGTTGCTGTTGGCTCTATTTCTGCTGCTGAACCTACCGATTATATTCTGGCTACCTACCGCGAACACGCTCATTATCTGGCGCGCGTAGGGGACATGAACGCGGCAATGGCCGAACTCTATGGCAAAGCAACTGGCTGCGCCAAGGGACGCGGCGGTTCAATGCATTTCTTTGACGCGAGCAAGCGTTTCATGGGCGGGCACGCCATTGTTGGCGGCCATGTCCCGATTGCCGCAGGCATTGCGTTTGCCGCCAAGTATCGCGGCGAGCCGAATGTAACGCTGTGTTTCTTTGGTGAAGGCACCGCAAACATGGGCGCCTTTCACGAAGGCATGGCGTTAGCAGCGCTCTGGAAACTGCCGGTTGTTTTCATTTGTGAAAACAATATGTATTCGATGGGCACGCCGCTGTATCGCACGTTGGCCGTTGAAGATATCGCAGTCCGCGCTAAAGGATACCCGATGGCGCAGGAAATCGTGAATGGTGATGACGTCCTCGAAGTGCGCGATGTCGTGCGGCGCGCGGTCAAACGTGCACGGACAGAAAATCTGCCGATCTTAGTAGAGGCAAAGACCTATCGCTTCCGCGGTCATTCCATGTCCGATCCCGCCAAATACCGCACCAAAGAAGAAGTCGAAGAGTGGATGAAGCGCGATCCTATCCGTCTCCTTGCCAACCGCATCTATGATCTTGGGATGGCGACCGAAGCGCAATTAAAAGTGATCGATGACGAAACCAAACAAGAAGTGCTCAACGCAGTAAAATTCGCGGAAGAATCTCCTGTTCCTGATCCAGCGACGCTGTTCAATGACATCTACACCGAACCCCAGGCGCCGCCCGAAGCAGAGAAAGTTGTCCCCCTTCCCCGTCGTGCGAGTGCGGGCGCGTAACCCAAGAGCCCAGCTGGAGTTCTTTCCTAAACGAGGAGATGCAGTATGCGTGAACTGACGTATCGTGAAGCCTTGCGCGAAGCGATGGCTGAAGAAATGGAACGTGATGAGCGGGTGTTCTTGATGGGCGAAGAAGTCGGCCACTATAACGGCGCCTACAAAGTGTCAGAAGGTCTGCTTGATCGTTTTGGGGAACGCCGGGTGGTGGACACGCCGATCGCAGAAACAGGGTTTGCTGGAGTCGGTATTGGCGCGGCCATGGTCGGACTCCGCCCTATTATTGAATTTATGACCTGGAATTTTTCCCTGTGTGCTTTTGATCAACTTGTAAACAATGCAGCAAAGCTGCGCTACATGTCCGGCGGGCAATTCTCGATGCCGATTGTCTTTCGCGGCCCTGGCGGGGCTGCGCACCAGTTGGCGGCCCAGCACTCCCAGGTCGTGGAAAATCTGTATGCATACATTCCTGGACTGAAAGTTGTCATCCCTTCGACGCCGTACGACGCCAAAGGTTTGCTCAAAAGCGCGATTCGTGACGACAACCCGATCGTCTTTATTGAGGGAGAAGTCTTGTACGGTCGCAAAGGACCGGTGCCGGATGAAGAATATATGATCCCCCTTGGTCAAGGTGACATGAAGCGTGAAGGGACAGATCTCACCATCGTCGCGTGGTCGAAGATGGTGTCTGTCGCCCAGGACGCTGCTACAGAATTGGCCAAGCAGGGTATTGAGGTGGAAATTATCGATCCACGCACGATCCGCCCACTCGATGAAGAACTGATTCTTCGCTCAGTCAAAAAGACCAACCGTTGCCTGATCGTCGAAGAGGGTTGGCCGTTTGCCGGAGCCGGAGCCGAGATTGCCTATCGGGTGACGAATAAGGCGTTTGATTACCTCGACGCTCCAGTCTTGCGCATCACCGGCGAGGATGTGCCAATGCCCTACGCAAAAAATCTTGAGCACCTAGTCCTTCCTAATGTTGACAAAGTTGTCACAGCGGTCAAAAACGTCTTGCATCGGGCATAAATACTCGTAGCGAATAGCGATGATACCCTAACTTCAAAGATCTTATCTTTCCCAGGTGTGGACAAGGCGCTTAAGCGCCTTGTCTGCAGTCCGAAATCCTGCTTTCAAAGAGGATTTGGTATTAGGAAATAGCCCCCCATGATGGTCAAGAGTGGCCGTTCATAGTCGGTGCTGACTACTGCGCGGCGTCCAGATTTTTCTGCGCGCGGGAGAAATTTGGATTGATTTGCACAGCAGTTTGAAACTCTGCTTTTGCTTAAGGTTTTCGACCACGTCTACAGTAAATTTCGCCCAGTTCATTATTGGCAAAGTCGTCTTTGGCGCACAAGTCTAGCCCTTTTTTGTAAGTACATATAGCCGTTTAGTG
>CAZUFQ010000774.1:0-3759 GCA_964618735.1 uncultured Enterobacteriaceae bacterium | reverse complement strand
TAGCAAGCTAACCGTGGCACACCAAACTCCAAATCTTGGTGTGTTCCGCATATAGTTATTCACCGGGTCAGGCGGGCAATGGAATACGGAACCCAGTCTATCTAGGCGCGCCGCAGGTGTTTGTCGCCAATGATACTGGAACCACACCACAGGAATTTGGCACGAGTAACCATCCTTTCAGCACGGCCCGAGCCGATCTGAGCCCGCTTGCTACCAATACCTCTTTCCCCTATCGAGCGTCGGGCAAGTTATTCTTTAACATTGGGACCAACACCTTTGTATGCTCGGCTTCTTTGATTAAGCGGGGCGTGGTGGTCACGGCAGCCCACTGCGTGGCGAATTTTGGGCAAAGCCAGTACTATAGAAACTGGGTCTTTGTGCCCGGTTATAGGAACGGTGTAGCGCCCTACGGAACTTGGTCGGTGATTCAGGCCCGTGTTTTGAACTCGTACTTTACTGGCGCCGATCCGTGCTCGGTGCCTGGCGTCGTCTGTCAGGATGATGTTGCAGTGTTGGTAGTAAAGGCCTCGACAATCGGCGTTGCCTACCCAGGGACTTCAACTGGCTGGTATGGTTATGGTGTGGATGGCCACGGCTTTACAGCGAGCGGGTTTACGCAAATCACACAGATAGGGTATCCAGTCTGCCTTGATAATGGCGCGCTCATGGAGCGCAACGACTCGCAGGGGGTGAAGCATGCAGAACTGGCTAACAACACGGTGATTGGGTCCTTAATGTGTGGCGGATCGAGTGGGGGGCCATGGCTGGTGAACTTTGGGATCCGTCCTGCGTTAACGGCAACAACTAGTGGCACTGCTCCCCAAGCCAATACGGTCGTGGGCGTAACCAGCTGGGGCTACAACAGCACTGCTCTCAAGAAACAAGGGGCGAGCCCATTCTTGAGCACGAATTTTACTCCTTTGCTCAATGCGGCGTGTCTTGCTGTTCCAGCGGCGTGCTCTTGAGCCCAGGTCGCCGTCATCTTCCTTCGCTTGCTGTTGCAAGCAGAACCAGCTAGCATTGTAGATGCATACCGGAGAGGGGACCTGTCCCTCTTTTGTCCCATCTCCGGAGCCATCGGCACGGCGATGACTGCCCTTTTCGCCGTGTCTTCTTTTTCTCTACTCCCTTTCACTACAGGTTGTCAAACCGGAACCGGCTCACGCCATTGCACGCAGCGCAGCAAAAAAGCGAGCGCGCATATTCAACTTTCATGTTAGAGTAACCTCTCCCGCGCCCACAAAGCCGACAACGGTCCCCAAATTGGAAACACCACAGCGGCTTGGTACATCAGGCCTCCACTTGAAACGCCGCTTGCAGCAGCAATGCTAAACCTGCACGGCGAATGCACCCAGAAATATCCAACGATGACAAAATATGAAAGTTCTACAAGCACGACTGCCAACAGGACAAAAGCCCACCCGGTCTTTTTGCGAATCAGTTGAACTCCGGAAGCAATGAGAATCAGATAAAAGCCTAGGCAGATCCCCGACATCGTATAAAAGATTGGATAAAAGTTTTCGAATTCATGTTCTTTCTCTGGCTGTTCCAATAGCAAAGAGTAATCCAGGAACAGCGTCGAGTAGTTATACCAAAGTCCGAGCATGGCAAGGACGATGGCTGTAACGCCCACGACCATCAGGGTGTAATGAGGTATTTTTCTACTCATATTAAGGATGGACAACGGGCGACCAAGTATGACAAATGACCTTGGGCTTGCCAAGCTCCAGCTCCAAGCCTTCACGGTAATATCTTCCGACTTCGGCGGCGTACCCAAGTGGTTAAGGGAGAGGTCTGCAAAACTAATTGTGAGTTTTGCTATTGACTGTGAAGGAATGCTAAGAGCAGCGAAATAGCGAGAGAATTTTTAATCTTGGCTGTCTCGCTTCTCTCTTCTTATCTGTCATTATTCTCGCTTATTCTCCTCAAACAATGACAGAAACAATGACAATTTCTCTTGTCACTAATAACAATAAGTTTATCGACGTGGCTCCTATGCCTTGTGCCCGTGTAACACAATCGGGAGCCGCTGTCCCTGCGTTGTCGCACCTTTGCACCAAGAGCCATGTCCCCAGTGTGGAGATTGCTCGGATATCACAACCGGCATCGTCTTTGCGTGTTTTTCTTAGTGAAAGGAACATGTATGACGATGCTACGAAAGACTGCTCTGTGTGCTACTCTCCCGCTTCTGGCGGGCCTCTGGCTGACTCCGCTGGCCTCGGCCCATGAGAGGGACTGGCGACACAGGCATCAGCCCGCTTGGTCTCATTCTGCTCCGCATCATTCTGCGTGGAGGCATAGGGAGCAGAACTGGAAGTACAACAAGGCGATGAATCGGTTGGATCAGCAGGAGCGCGAAGCCCAGGCCAAAGCGTATCGTCGCTATGAGGGCAATAGGCACGAGCCCCGCTATCAAGAGCGACTGGCAAAGATTGATCGTCGGTATGACCACAAGCGCTACAAGGTGCAACGCAATCTGAACGATTAAGCCCCATCTCTTCGCGTCTGATCAGCCTGATTTTGGCCTCAGCGAGCTGTACCAAGCCAGTAAGGTGGCGGGACTACCATAAGGATTATCCCTCGCTACAGTGAGGCCGTTCATGGTCCTTCCTATGGGGCGTCGGTTCTACTCCCGACGCCTTATCTCTCTTCCGGAGGGGGACTGTCCGCTTGAACCATAGCAGCGAAAGGCGAGGTCTGGAGTACGGTCTCCAGCCGCTGACAAAAATACGCCGTCTCTGTGGCTAAGAGTTGCTTCAGTTCCGCTGCTCTTTTCATCAGATCGTGGAACTCTGGAGGTGTGGACTGCTCTGGGGTGCTGAACTGCTGCTCCGTCGCCTGTAACGTCTTACAGAGCGTGGTCGCTAAGTCACACACGTAGGTGCTCTGCGTGTATAAGACACCGAGAGAGGTTTTTGCGTCCATATCTGCCCCCATGTCGTGCCCAAAGAGTGACGGCGTGCTTCGCTCCCGGCACGATCGCAAGAGCAAAGCATCGGTCAAGGGGGTGTGTTCCCGAGGTCTCGGAGAACACTGTTTCCCAACGCAAAAATGAGCCCACCCGGAAGAATTGTCAAGCGAGACGAACGAAAGAACAACGGGGACAGCACGGGACAGAAACCATGCAACAGAGTAAGCAAAGCTTACCAGAAGGTGCATGGCTTTCTCCTCCACATAGTATCACCCCACTCGCTCACGGCGAATAGAAGGACCTCATGATTTCCCCTCCTGGCTGCGCTGCTGATGGTCCGCCTCGGTCAGGGGCTCTGAAAGATTGCTGTAGGGGCGGTTCCGATGGAGCACGGGATACAAGCCGTAGCCCAGAGGCCCCAACACCGACAGAGAACAGGTGGGTGAGGATGTACAAGGCCAGCAGTCTCTTCATGCGACTCGCTCCTCCTTTTTTTGTCTGCTTTTCACTTGAGCATCTGAGTCACCCTAAGCAATGGTGCCACCAAAGCGCTTCTCCTCCAAAATGCCAACCAACAGGAGTCCTATCCCTTAAGCTGCTCTGCCTTAGTGGCCATCAACAAGAATCCGCTCCCCTACGAGATAGAGTCTCCATGGGTATTCGCCTTCACAAGGTAACGTTCTTCTTTGTTTAATACTTCCTCTATCTCACACCGGCGGCGTGTTCGTCAAAAGTGGGGAGGTTTAGCGCGTGTACCTCCGCCTAAATCGAACCACAAGAGATGGGCACAGAAGAGCACTCGCTGATACATCAAGAGTTGTGAGACTTTTTGAGCGATCAGTGAGGAC
>CAZUFQ010000773.1:0-3769 GCA_964618735.1 uncultured Enterobacteriaceae bacterium | reverse complement strand
AACCGCGGCGAAAAAGGCGGGGGGCAGCGGGGAGGCCGGTGAAGCTCGCCGACGTCAGCGTCCCCAATCCCGTCTTCGCGATCATGATGGCGGCGGCGCTGCTGCTCCTCGGTGCTTTCTCGTACGAGGAGCTCGGCCTCGACCTGATGCCGAAGACCGATCCGCCGGTCGTCAACATCAACACCAACCTGCCCGGCGCCAGCGCGGAGGAAATCGAGACGCAGCTGACCAAACCGATCGAAGAGGTGATTAACACGGTCAGCAGTATCGATGAACTGCGATCGGTGACGCGCGAGGGTCTCTCTCAGATCGTCGTGCAATTCAAACTCGAAAAGAACCTCGCCGTTGCTGCTCAGGAAGTGCGCGACAAGGTGGGGTCGGTGCTGGCGAAGTTACCAAAAGATACGGATCCGCCCATCGTGGAAAAGTTCGACGTGGATGCGACGCCAATTGCGACGCTCACCGTTTCTGGTTTTCAGGGGCTCAAAGAGCTGACCGAGATTGCCGAGAAAAAGGTCAAGGAACCCTTGGAGTCGATTTCCGGAGTTGGGGCCATCTCCATCATTGGCGGGCAGAAGCGTGAAATTCAGGTGCTCATCGATCCAGAGCGCTTGAAGGCCTATAACTTGTCGATGAAAACAATCGCCGAAGCCCTGGCCAAACAGAACGTGGAGTTTCCCGGCGGTCGCCTGACGCAGGACGCCGGAGAAACAGTAATTCGGACCCTGGGGCGCGTGCAGTCGGTGCGAGAGTTCGCCAATATCGTGGTTGCGACCCACCAGGGTTCCCCTATTACGTTTGCCGATATCGGTCGAGTAGAGGATGGCGTTGTCGAGCCGCGCACGATGTCTCGGTTTGACGGTAAAAATGCTGTCTCACTCATTGTGCGCAAACAATCGGGAACCAATACGGTTGCGACGGTCGACGCCGTTCGTGAACGGTTGACGGAGGTGCGTCTGTTATTGCCACCTGGCGTGGATATCCAGGTCACTCGTGATCAGTCGGATTTTATTCGAGAGTCGGTCAACGAAGTGCAGAAGCATCTCTGGTTAGGGGCCCTGTTTGCCAGCATTATCGTTTTTTTCTTTCTCGGGAACCTGCGCTCGACGTTGATCGCGGCGGTGTCGATTCCCGTCGCCATCATTTCGACCTACACCTTGCTGGCGTTGGCGGGGTATTCGCTCAATCGGCTGACGTTACTGGGCCTTACGCTGGCGGTCGGTATTGTCATTGATGACGCGATCGTGGTGCTGGAAAATATTTATCGCTTCATCGAAGAAAAAGGCATGACTGCGTTCGAGGCGGCGCGCGCGGCGACGGCTGAAGTCGGACTCGCCGTCAGCGCCACGACGTTGTCACTGATAGTGATTTTTGTCCCGGTTGGCTTTCTCAAAGGCACGATCGGGATGTGGCTCAGCAGCTTCGGCTTCACCATGGCGTTTGCCATCTTGGTGTCGCTGCTCGTGGCGTTCACGCTGACGCCGATGCTTTGTTCGCGTTTTTTACCGAAGAAGCTGGCGGCGCATAAGCATTCGTCTCGTGAATCATGGCTCTATCGTCGAGTTGATCGCGTCTATATGACGATGCTGCGCTGGTCGATGCGCCACCGCTGGGTGATTGTGTGTCTCGTGATTGGGGTGTTCGCGAGTACGCCGTGGATTGGGAAACATGTGCGCGCCAACATGATGGCGCAAGATGATCGCGGCGAATTCGAGATTAACATTAAAACGCCGCCAGGCTATTCGTTGGTGAAGACCGATGAGGTGACGCGAGAGATCGAAGCTGAAGTTCGTTCGCTTCCTGGCGTTGCGCATTTGCTCTCTCTCGTCGGCTCTCCGGTTGGGGAGAGTGTGACACGCGTTTCCATTATTGTGAAACTGGAAGAGTACAATCAGCGCACGATCTCACAACAGGAAGTCATGACGCTGGCGCGTGAAAAGGTCAAAGCCTTCAAACAACTGCGCGTCAGTGTGGATAACATTCTGCCGGTGAGCGCCTCGGGCGTGCAGAATGTAGATATCGCCTACAACGTGCGCGGACCGGACCTGCATGTCTTGCAAGAAATCACGGACAAACTGAAAGTCCGCGTGCGGCAGATCAAAGGCATTGTGGATGTTGACTCAACTTTTGAGGGAGGCAATCCAGAGTTGCAAGTGCATCTGGATCGCCGCAAGTCGTCCGATTTAGGCATTGAAGCTGCTGATATTGCCTCGACCCTGCGTATGATGGTTGCCGGAGAGAAGATCACCACCTATCGCGAAGGCGACGAATTATATGACGTGCGCTTGCGTTTGACGCCGGAGTCGCGGAATCGGCTTGAAGTTATTCAGGCTGTCACTGTGCCGTCAGAGAGCGTGGGGCAGGTGCGGCTTGATAACGTGGTCAATTTCCTGCCTGGCGCTGGCCCAGTACAGATTGACCGGCAAGAGCGGCAACGGCAGATCACGATGACCGGAAACCTGAAGAACAAAGGCATGGGCGACGCCTTGACCGAAATTGGCGAGGAGGTGAAAAAACTGGGGCTGCCGCCAGGATACACCACCGGCGTGACCGGTATGGGGAAGATGTTTGCCGAAATGATAGACAGTTTCAAATTGGCGTTCCTGCTCTCGATTATCGGCATGTATATGGTGTTAGCGGCGCAGTTCGAGAGCTTTCTCCACCCTATTACGATCATGTTATCTTTACCCATGGCGGTGCCGTTTGCCTTGCTCTCGCTCTGGATTGCTGATCAATTTTTGGCGATTTTCAGTATTTTAGGCGTGATGCTGCTCTTTGGCATCGTGAAGAAAAACTCCATTTTACAGGTTGATCACACCATCAATTTGCGAGCGCAGGGCATTCCGCGCGACCAAGCGATTCTCCAGGCAAACCGCGAGCGGCTGCGTCCGATCTTAATGACGACTATGGCGCTTGTGGCAGGCATGTTTCCTGTGCTGTTTGGGCAAGGCCCAGCGGCAGAAAGTCATCGAGGCATCGCCTTGGGCATCATCGGTGGCCACACTATGTGTTTGCTGCTCACGCTCCTGGTGACGCCGGTAGCTTACTCGTTATTTGATGACTTAGAGATGCGTCTTGTCCGTTTGCCAGCGCTACTCCGTCGTACCGCTGAACGATTACGTTTGCGGCAACCAGCCGTTGTCACGTCTCTTCCCCAACGCGTTGGGGAAGATCCCGTTGGTGATTAAACGCTACCCTCATCTTCTGTCCTGGCCTTCTGCGTATTTCCTCATTCTGGCGCTATGGATTTCTACGTGAAGGCCGATAGCACAACTAATGGAGATGAGATGTTGAAGTCCAGTCTTTTGCGTCTATGTTCCCCAGAGAAAGGGTATAAGTCATGAAGGTGCTCATCGCTGAAGATGATCGTGTTTCTCGTTTTCGGCTAGCGACTTTGCTGCGGGGGTGGGGATACGAAACCATAGAGACTTCCGACGGCGCCGCTGCGTTAGCTGCGTTTCAGGATGGGGAAGGACCGCGTATTGCGATTCTTGATTGGCAGATGCCAAAGATGGATGGGATCCAGGTATGCCAGGCACTCCGTCAGTCTTCGCTAGAACCGTATGTGTACATCATATTGCTCACAGGGAGAAATCGCACCGACGATAGTATCGCTGGATGGGAAGCCGGGGTGGATGACTACATGACAAAGCCCTTCGATGCGCATGAACTCCATGCCAGGCTCCGAGCAGCCGAGCGAATCGTGAAGCTTCAGGATGAATTGATTGTTGCTCGTGAAACTCAACGCCAACTCGCGACCTATGATGCG
>CAZUFQ010000772.1:3154-3770 GCA_964618735.1 uncultured Enterobacteriaceae bacterium | reverse complement strand
ACCTTCTCTTGCGAAATCCAACCTTGTTTGGCGAAATACTGCGACAGATAGGCGACCGCTTGGTCCGCACTGCGCGCCGTCATCTGCTCGACCTGCGAGCGATAGCCTTTTCCAGCGCTCATGCCTAGATTCGCCGCTGCTACCCCGACCGTCATCCCACCACTAGCAGCGGCGCGGATGCCCCCTGTGACCAAAGCCCCTGGCGTCGCGCCACTGTCCGCATGAGTACTGAATTCCAGGAGTTTGGTTGGGCCATTTGTCGATGAGGCGTAGACTTCCACCTTGGCGTCTACCTTGGATTGCCCAGCGCCAAACCCCAACACTGTCCGCTGTAACCGGTCGCCCTCATCAACATTGAGAAAGAGTCCAGTTACCCCCACAGCGTCGGTTGGCAGCGCCGCGCCTTGCGCCGCTCGTTGGGCAGGCAACCCAAGGTCTCGGATGCCTGCGATCAGGTCTTCCAACATCCGGTTCTGCACCTGCCGTGCAATCGCCAACTCGCGGTCGTTCTCCGTCGTGTCACTCAGCGAATTGCGCACGGTCGCAAAGCACCCTTGATTCTCGATGACGTCGGCGGAAGTAATGGGGAAGTCATAAACGGAGACTTGGCTGGGGG
>CAZUFQ010000772.1:0-3144 GCA_964618735.1 uncultured Enterobacteriaceae bacterium | reverse complement strand
GACTACGTCCTTCCAACTTCCGGTTTTTGACCTGCCCGGGCAGTGGCCAATTCGCGGTGGTCTCCCGCGTGGTCACTACGGGAATTGGGAACGGTCGCAAAGATCCTTGGTTTCTCGCTGACGTCGGCGGCAGTAATGGTGAAGTCATAGACGAGGACTTGGCTGGGACGCACTATTGGTCCAGCAGTCCGCTGCTCATATTTGGGCTGCACCACCGTCTGGGCGCAGCCTCCTACGCTCACGGTGAGTAGTAAAGTCGCTGCGACACGTATACCCTTTCTTATCAATACTCGTCTGTTTTCCATGGTTCACCTTCCTCCTTTAGGCAATCTGTTCTAATTGGTTGTCGTTTGTCGCGCCTCTGATTGTCTTGCACTGAAGAGGCGTAAAGACGGCATTAACGAGGGGGTTAAGAGGGAATTAACGAATAATGCCTAGGGAAAGCATGCACCGAAGAGGAAAACCAAGCGACAAGGATGGGGTCACCTGAACAACAAAGCGCGTGGTTCACATCTGTTTCGGAGGAAATCGGGCTGCCCAACCTCGGGAATGGGCGCCGGCGGGAGGTAAGAGGCGCGACCCCATACGTCGTATACGTTTCTCTCGTAGGGATGACTCAGGACGAGTCCAATAGCGAGCAACGCGTCGCTATTCCACTTGCCACTGCACCGCAAGAGCAGGACTGGGAGCGTATGAACAGAATGTACCCGTCTTAATCGTCTGGGTGAGATGCTGGCCGAAAGCCCTGTGATATTTGGTAATCCGAGCAATGGTCGATTTGAGAGTCACCGTCACATTGAGTCGCGCTCGCTCCGCCGCAGATCCAGCTTTGCGGCGCCGCCCGCCCAAACCCACGGCCCGGCTTAGTTCCTGCAGCAAGAACTCATTTTCCTCTTCAAGCTTCTCGACCCGTCCAGCATCATTAAACTCCCGCGCTTCCTCTAGTTCCTCACGCAACTCCTTGAGGCGTTGCTGATAGGCGGCTTGGGCTTGCGGATCGAGGAATTCACCGGCGTCTCCCCCGGTGGTTACCGAGACTGTAGCGGTCAGCAAATTGGCGGCATGCTGCGGACTCGGGCCGTCTAGCGGCGCCGCGCCAAGGTTCACCAAGTCAAGGGCATAGAACTCACGATGTGGATGCATAACTAGTTGTGAGAGATAGCGCAGACCTCGACCGTCTTTGAGGCGACATTCTACATTTTGAAAACTGACAGTCCAGTATTCGCCGTCACGACGGAACAAATTGGGGGTGGGGGATCGGCGGCTAGGAGTTGGAGAGGGAACCTTTTCCGTACTTTGTACAATGTTGTCTGGTAGCCGAAAACCTTGCTCTTCAACCACCCCCTGATCCCTGACCCCCAATCCCTGTATTTTCTCTTCAAGCCCATCCATCCCCAATTCCTGAGCCGTATCCAGTGCGCGGTCGAGGAGTATATTCGCCGATTCCTGATCTCCCGGCTGGTTACGGGCGAGGAGCATGCAAGCGTAGCTATATTGCGCGTGCGCCAAGCGAGGGCGAGCTCCCATATGTATGTTGCGTTGGAGAGCAAACTCGAAGTGAGCTTGAGCTTCCTCATAACGGCCAAGGATCATTGCGAGTTTTCCGAGCAGATGAGCAACGGTGTCCAGATACCCGATTGCCATACCAACTACAATGTTTCGCTCCTTATAGGGAAGGAGCAGATCATAGAGCTGTATGGCCCTCGTAGCATCCCCCCACGTCGTGCACATTTCTACAAGGTAAGCGAATGTTACAAGCCTGTCCTGGCGGTGAGGGACTGTCGCGAAGTTATCCTCAGCCCAATACGTAAATTCGACGCGCGCCTCGGTCTCGCGTCCAGATTCAGAACGAATGTAGGCTAAGGCGCACCGTAAAGCGGAGAGAGCAGGATACTGCTCAGCGGCTTGCCTCAGCATCACTTCTAGTTCTGGACCCTGGAGTCGTCCTTGTTCACGGCGGAGAACCAGGAACTGAGGAAGCACCATCGGTTCTGCATCTCGACTGCTAGGAGTGTGGGGTAGAGAAGCGGAAGGGTAAAGAAGCTGGCTCTCAGCCTCTGCGAATTGTCCTCTTAATAGAGTACGCATGGTCTGTAAACGTT
Organism: uncultured Enterobacteriaceae bacterium; assembly: GCA_964618735.1. Taxonomy (GTDB): domain Bacteria; phylum Desulfobacterota; class Binatia; order Bin18; family Bin18; genus SYOC01. The sequence goes on along the minus strand of CAZUFQ010000772.1, from coordinate 1,042 downwards.
CGTGGAACCAAATCCAGGTGTACATGGGCGGACGTATCTCCGCCAGATGGCGGGCGAAGGCGGCGATCTCAGCGTCAATTGTCAGGATATCGCCTTGTTCCAGCGCATTAGCAATCCGGAGGAAATGACTGTACATAATCAATTCAGGGTCGCCCGTCTGTTCAGCTAAAGTCATGATCTCGACGCCTATTGTGAGGCGTTCAGGCAGAGTGTCTGGTCTCCAGGTGGCAATACAATGATCGCACAAAGCATACCCTAGAGCGTGAGGGTCTGCAGTACGCCGCGCCAACTTGACGGCCTCATAACTGCACTGCTCTCGTTGCTCGTGGGAGTCACTATATGTTAATTCCTTCGCCAGACGAGCGAGAAGTTGCGCGCGCAAAACATAGGCGTCTTGCGGAAGCAGGGCCAACGCTTCCTGCAGTATCTGGAGGGTAGAAGGGTTTGCTCCACTGATAGGTATCCTGGTCCCGGCCAATCCTAAGGCGGCGTGAGCAAGCTGGCTCGGCAGTTGTCGAGTTCTGGCTAGCGCGGCGGCCTGGTGAAATTGCTGCTTTGCCGCCATGAAATCACTAGTACGTTCCTGCGCTTTGCCAAGCGCCAGCAACAGCTCACAATGTAGCTCTTCGTCTGGCTCTTTGAACGACAAGAGCTGTAACGCACGCTCATACTGGATAATCGCCTCTTCGTACGCGAGCACTACAGTGGCTCCTTCTGCCGCACGAGCAGCGTACGAAATCGCTTTGGCAATAGCGCCACCAGACCGCGCCGCCTGAAAGAAGTGATGCGCTAACTCGGAGAGATACGGGGCTACGTGGTCGCCTACTAGCACCTCCAGCGCCTCGCCAATTCGGCGATGGAGGTTGAGCCGCTCAGTCGCGGCAATTCCTTCGTATAGAGTTTCTTGAATTAAGGCGTGGGTGAAACTGTAGCGCCCCAGGTTCTGCGGCACGGGGATAATGAGCCAGGCCGCTAGAGCTTCGTCGAGCAGCTCTAACGCGGAGAGGTTGCTTACACTCACGTCACTCTGTCCCTTTCCCAT
>CAZUFQ010000771.1:0-3773 GCA_964618735.1 uncultured Enterobacteriaceae bacterium | reverse complement strand
CGAGGCGCAGCCAGCACTTGCCCTTCACCAGGGCGAAGAGCTTGAGCTTGTCGGGCGACGGGAAGCGGATGGCCCAGGGACCTCCGGCCGTGAAGCCGCCCGATACGAAAGGTTCGGCGTTGGTGAACTTGAGGATGTCGGAGAAGGGATCAGTCGTCATGTCCGTACTTTCGCGCAAGTCATGCGGACTTTCAAGTATTCACATTTCGGGAACCTTCGCTTAGGGTGTTCCTTAAGGAACACCCTACATAGAGGAGGCATCCCATGGCCAACACACCCGAGCAAATCTCCACGGCGCTGGCGCGCGAATTAGTCCGCGACGGCGAGACTGAGCGGCTGATCGCGGATCCCCGCGCGATCGATGCACTCAATCAGTCCGTCATCGCGGAGTTTCGCGCCAATCAGGGCACGGTCGGCGGTCCGCTAGAAGGGTGGTCCGTCTTGTTGCTGACGATGACGGGTGCCAAGACGGGCCGCACCCTGGTGCGCCCCTTGTGCTACTCGCGCGATGGCGAGCGTCTCATGATCATCGCCTCCTACGGCGGCGCGCCGCGCAACCCGCCCTGGTATCATAATCTCGTGGCGCATCCCGACGTGACCGTGGAGGTCGGCACGGAACAGTTTCAGGCGAGAGCGATGCAAGTCTATGGCGCCGAGCGCGAGCGCCTCTTCGCCGCGGCGGCGAAGCTGGCGCCGCTCTTTGCGGTTCATCAGACCAAGACCACGCGCCAGCTCCCGCTCTTCCTCCTCACGCGGATCGAGGGGAGGAAATAACGGCGATCTCTCCTGATGAATAGCGGAACCTTGGAAAGAGCACCCCAGGAAGGACCTTTGCCGTTGCCTTCTGGCAGACGCCGGCCAATCGCGCCACGTGCGCCGGCGGGCGTAGAGACGACTTCGCGCGGCCCGTTAAGCGCCTACGCATCTCCTCACGCCGCGCTTGTGGAAACCGCACTGCGCCGCCGCTTCCTTACAGTCCGAGCTTGATCGGCTGCGTCAAGAGCGCCGCTCGTCAACCGCGTACGTTTCGCCTGTCGCGTTGCTGGTCCGCATGCACCCCTTTCTCATTGTGGCGACCACCGTGACCAGCGTCGTGGGAGAATTAGCCCTCTCTTGTTTTTATAGTAAATATCCTATATTTTAAACTCACCTTGGCGACCCTTGAAACCTCCGTGTTGCGCCCTCTCGTGTGGATGGGCAGTGCTAAACGTGACCTCCAGGCGTTTCCCACGGGCGTACAGAAGGTGATCGGGGATGAATTACAACTCATCCAGTTTGGCGGTATGCCTAAAGACGCCAAGCCCTTTCACGGGGTTGGCAGTGGCGTCCTGGAGATTACCCTCAGGTATGACACCGACGCATTTCGTACGGTCGTTGCCATCCAACTCGGAAGCACGATCTATGTGTTGCATGCCTTTCAGAAAAAATCCAAGACCGGGAAGAAAACGCCGCAGCAGGACGTAGACTTGATTAAGCGACGGTACCGAGATGCACAGGAGCTAGCGAAACATGCCAAAGAAGAAAAATAGCCTCAGCATTGCGTATGAAGAGGGGTCCGGCAATGTGTTTGCCGACCTCGGGCTCGACGACGCGGAGGAACTCTTGATGCGGGCGCAGATCGGCTTTCACGTCTATAGGCTCTTGAAAAGCCGCAAGCTCAAGCAACGTGAGATGGCGCATCTCCTGAGTATTGCGCAGCCCGATGTCTCCCATCTCATGAATGGCCATTACAGCCGCTTCACCGCCGATAAGCTATTGGACTTTCTGCGCCGCTTAGATCAAAAAGTGACGATTCACATTCGGCCGCATCGCCCTGGCGAGCTCTACCAAGAAGTGAGCTTCGCGGCGTAACTCGTGCACGAAGGACACGACGCCTCGGGCTTTATCTTTCGACCTCTTTCTTGGCAAGCGAACTAGCAGTTAGGTGTTTCTCACTCGCCCTCTGACGTATGAACTGTTCTACATGGTATCCTACTTTTAAAATCTATTTAGACTATACTCATTTTCTACTTTCCCTAAGCTTTATCCCGTTACCCAAGACAACTTCCTCCCCCAGCCTCCAGGCTAACGTGGAGGGCTTAAAAGACGTTGGGAAGGGAAAGAGGTGGGAGGGGATGGGGAAAGATTAGTTAAGAGTATAGTCAGATTAAAGTTTGAAAGAGGAGACTACCCTGATGGTGGGTAGTGGGATCCTGGTAAGGCTCAGTGTGAAGCGTGTTACAGAAAAGCCCTGGTTCTCCAAGATGTTATAGTGCCACTTTTCTGGCCAGCATTACTTGGATAGCACTACCCGAAAGAGAGAAGGTGAGCACTCATGGAGAGTAGGCATGTTTGGGCGGATTGCGTCACGGTGTTGGTCCGCAGTGCTGTGATTGACGATCCTGGCTTTTCTTCTTGCTCCACAACGTTTCTTGCTTGCCGTTGGCGCAGATGAGGATGGCCTTGTTGCCATCGGTGATGTGCAGGGCACCACCCGTACTGTCGCTGTCTTCAATGCCCCCACTCATGCCACTGTCGATCAAAAACAGCAGGCCGTACCGTTGAAAGAAGTCTTCCTCGTCCCGGTTTTTGCCATCCGGGAATTTCACCTTGCCGTATTGATGGCCTTGCACCAAGTGCTTTACCCCTAGCGACTTGACATAGTTGCCTAGCAGTTTTTGTGGATTGGTGTCCGCCTTGCCCTCCTGGAACCAAGGCAGCCCACCCGGCCCTTTTTTATTGAGGCGCGCCTCCAGAATCGAATTGTCGCCAATCAGTTCGGTGGTGGCAAAGCCATCTGTGGTAAACCCGGCTTCGATAGCCGCGGAGAGCTCGGCAATCGTACGATTGCCGGTATTGCCAGCGTGACTGAAGAACCAATCGTTGACCCGTACCGCGATTGGCAAATTGCACAGAAACTGTCCCAGATCCTCGTTGCACGTGGCCACCTCCACCGGATTTTGCCCGGCGACCTTCAGTTCGTTGGCAAATTCCAGGGTTTTCTTGCCGAGCGGCTCGGCGAGGAATTCTGCTTCGTGATTGCCCATGGAGATAAGGACTTGGCCGCCCTGGCTGGCGGCATCGCGCTGAAGCGCGCGCAACAGCGCGATGACTCCGAGGGAATCACCCCCTTTGTCGATCAAGTCGCCGGTGGACCACCAGCACCGATTTGCGAGCGGACCATTTCACCTGCTCCGGTACGTTGGGTGCGGCAGCGATCAACTTGGCTGCCACCAACACCGCACCCAGCCGTTGTGGGTCGCCATGCGCATCGCCGATGGCAAACACATCTTCATTGGTGTCCACTTGCACGACTGCCGGGTATGTGTGCCAGTCGCGACTGGCTCTGGCGGCAGCGTTGGCCATGCCATAGGAGAAGGTAAGGGACGCGATAGTAAAAATCTTCAGAAGAGTGGCGATGTTCATCGTGAATTTTCTCCGATGATGAGCTTGGAGAGCGTCAATAGGTCGGCCCTCCCCCATTGCTGATGAAGAGGAAGCTGCGCGGTTGCTATAGACATCCGCATGAATAGTGCACAACTTTTCACATCGGCTCGAACGGTACAGATTGTATCCATTGAGCGAACACCCAAGAGTATTCCTGTGAATGTAGTCAGCATTACAGACAAAGCCCCCTGTTTGCAGTGTCGCACGCCAGCGCGGCGCGTCCCTAGTCCCTCCCGCCGCCGGGCGGTGCTGTCAACGTTCAGGCCCACGCGGCAGGACGCAAGAAGCGGTAATCCCCACCACTTTGGCCATCGAGTAGCGCGGCGGAAAATCCAGAAAGAGATGCA